>JAVXWR010000465.1:0-5056 GCA_032230725.1 Actinomycetota bacterium | reverse complement strand
GTCGGTCGGGCCCTCGGCTGGGTCGACGACGTCCCCCGCCTTCTCGCCGCCGCCGACGTCGTCGTCCACAACGCCGGCGGGCTGGCCTGCTGGGAGGCCCTCGCCGTCGGAAGGCCGGTCGTCAGCTACCGCGTGCTGCCCGGGTACGGCGAGGCCAACGCGGCGGCGCTGGAGGCCGCCGGAACCGTGCCGTGGGCCCGGACCCGGGACGACCTCGGCGCGCTGCTCGAGCACCTCGCCCGGCCCGATGGATCCGCGCAGCGCAGCGGTCCGTCCCGCCCGGATCCCGCGGAGATCATCCATCGCACGGCCGTCGCCCACCTCGACAGGTCCCTCCCGGGTCATGTCGTCGAGCCGGTCCGCCCAGATGACTCCGCGCGCTCCCTCTGACGCCGTCGACCCTGCTGAACTCGTCGACGTCGAGCCCCGGACCGCCTCCCGAGCCACTCAGCTCCCCGCCGGTGCCCGGGAGGCGGGTGGTGGGACGGGCTGACGGGGGGTGCCCGTCCCACCGGCGTCCCCGGTCGAGATCACCGGGGTCGGTCGAGCCCGCTGACCAGGAGGGTCAGCCCTGGCCGGGAGCGTCGGGCGAGTCGCCCGCCTCCGGGGTGTCCGCCCCCTGCTGACCCGGGGCGTCCGGCGTGTCGCCCGGCTCCGGGGTGTCGACCGCCTGAGTCTGCGCCGGGGCCGACGCCGGCACGGCGGCGGGCGCGGGCGCGGAGGTGGCCGCGAGCGCGATCCCCGTGCCGCCGGCCGCCACCAGCAGCGCTGCGGCAGCTGCGACGAGTAGATTCCTGGTCTTCATGGAGCTCCTCTCGATGGTCCGCAATTCGGACCACCTCAGGGTCGCGCCGCGGCGATGAGACATGGATGTGTCGCCCCTGAGATGAACCGCCCCTGTTCACGACGACGGGCCCGCGGCCTCCCCGCTACGTCGGCCGCCCGTGGTGGCCGGCGGGGTCGCGGGGCGACCGTCCTCGCTCGCTGCGGACCCGATCGGGACCGGCAACTCGATCTCGACGACCGCGCCGCCCCCGGGACGGTTCGCAGCCCGCGCCGCCCCGTCGTGGGCGCGGGCGATGGTCTCCACGATCGCCAGGCCGAGACCGCTGCCGCCCTCGCTGCGGGCGCGGGCGGTGTCGGCCCGGCGGAACCGCTCGAAGGCGTGCGGGAGGAAGTCGGCGGGAAAGCCCGGGCCGTCGTCGGCCACCGAGAACACCACGCGGCCCCCGTGCCGGGCGACGGTCAGGGTCACCACCCCGTGCTCGGGACTGTGGCGGACCGCGTTGGCGAGCAGGTTGTCGAGTCCCTGGCGCAGCCGGTCGGGGTCGACGCGAGCCTCGAGGTGGGGCGGGGCCTCGACGACGACGTCGACGCCACGCAGATCGCCCACCGCGGACGCCGCGCGAGCGGCCGAGGCGGTCACCTCGGCCAGGTCGATCGGACGCACCCGCAGGAAGCCGTCGGACCCGTCGGCGCGCGCCAGGGTGAGCAGGTCCTCGGCGAGCCGGATGAGCCGGTCGGTCTCGCCGGCCGCCGAGGTCACCGCATCGACGAGCTCGGCGCGGTCGCGCCCCGGCCGCCCGGCCAGCTCGAGCTCTGCGCGCAGGGTGGCCAGGGGGGTGCGCAGTTCGTGGCCGGCGTCGGCGACGAACCCGCGCTCGCGCTCCAGGGCCTGCCGTTCCTGGGCGAGCGCGTGACGCTGCCGGTCCAGCAGTTCGTTGAGCGTCGAGGCGAGCGACGCGATCTCGTCACGGGTGCTCGGCACGGCCAGGTGGGTGCCGTCGTCGTGCCGGGCCAGACCGGCGCTCTGCCGGCGCATCCGCTCCACCGGACGCAGCGCGGCGCCCGACAGCCACCACGCACCGAGCCCGGCGACGAGCACCGCGATCGGCCCGAGTATCAGCAGCCCGATCTCGACGTGCTCGTCGGCCGCATCGGCGATGTCGGTCCCCGTGCCCACCACGAGCACCAGTCCGTCGCGGTCGGAGAGCACCGTGGCCAGGAACCGGGTGCGCTCGTGGTCCTCGCCCGCGGTGAAGCCCAGTGGACCCGAGCCGTCGACCCGCCGCGCGAGCACGGCCGACAACGCCCCGGGGTCGAGCACCGGGGTTCCGGCGAGGTCGCTGGAGCTCATGACCACCCGACCGTCGGCGGTCACGACCTGGACCGGTTCCTCGTCGCGGTTGGTGCGCAGCGCCGCCGGTCCTTCGGTGTCGTACTGCTCGGTCAGCGTGGCCGCCCGACTCGCGAGCCCGACGTCGAGGGTGGCGTAGAGGCTGGTGCGCAGCTGCAGGACGAACCCGAGTCCGACCACGGCGATCAGGAGTGCCGTGCCCAGGGCGAACCCGAGCGCGAGCCGAACGCGCAGCGGCACCGGTGGCCCTCCTCGGTCTCAGGAGCTCGGCGTCGACGCCGACTGCTCGTGAGCGGCGACACGCAACCGATAGCCCGCGCCCCGCACGGTCTCGAGCAGGTCGCTGCCGTACGGCTTGTCGATCTTGCGACGGAGATAGGACACGTACTGGTCGACGACGTTCGACACTCCGTCGTACGCGAAGTCCCACACGTGCTCGAGGATCATCGTGCGCGACAGCACCCGGTCGGGATGGCGCAGGAAGAGCTCCAGGAGCGAGAACTCCTTGGTTGACAGCGTCAACTCGTCCTCCCCCCGCCAGGCCCGCCTGCTGGCCGGGTCGAGGACCAGGTCCCCGACCCGCAGCACCGTCGGGCGGTCCACACCCCCACGCCGGATCAGCGCGCGCACCCGGGCGGCGAGCTCGCCGAAGCTGAACGGCTTGGCCAGATAGTCGTCGGCGCCGGCGTCCAGCCCGCGGATACGGTCGTCGACGGCGGCTCGGGCGGTCAACATGAGGATGGGCGACCAGCGCCCGGACTCCCGGAGCCGCCGGCACACCTCGAAGCCGTCCGTGCCGGGCAGCATCACGTCGAGGACGATCGCGTCGTAGACGAACTCCTGGGCCTGCCACAACCCGTCCGGGCCGTTGGTCGCGACGTCGACGGCGTAGCCGTCCTCCTCCAGGCCGCGACGGATGAGCGCGGCCATCCGCACTTCGTCCTCGACCACCAGGACCCGCATGGACGGGGACGATAGGCGGGCTCTCATGTACGCCCGATGAGGACCGCGGCCGCCGGCGATCCACCCCCGGCCCGACCTGGCCCCTGGCGAGCTCAACGCAGCCAGAAGCCGGTCAGCGGGGCCGTGTGTGCGGCCCCGCCGAGGGCCGGCAGGCCGTACATGTCCTCGATGGTGCGGAGCAGGGTGTAGTGGTCGACCCGGCCGCCCACGTCTCCGGGGCGGACCATCGGCCCGACCAGCATGGTCGCGATGTGGTTCTGGCTGCGGCCGTCGTCCTCGTCGAAGGTGATCACCAGCAGGCTGTTGTGGGAGCGCGCCCACTGCACGTATCCCGCCAGGTTGTCCCGCGCCCACGCGTCGCCCGCCGACACCGGGCAGTCGTGCATGTCGTGGCACATGTCCGGGATCACCACGCCGACCGTCGGCAGAGCCGCGTGGTCCGTGGGGAGCGCGCTCAGCGGAGCGTTCGCCCCGGGAGGGCTCGACGTGAAGTCGACCCAGGGATTGTGCTTGCGGGCGTACCGCCCGTCCCGGCTCGAACAGCCGGTGAAGCCCGGCGCGGGCAGGCCCTCGGAGAAGCCGGTGAAGCTCAGGCCCGCGGCGGCGAGTTGGCCGCCCAGGGTGGGTGCGCCGCCGAGCTCCTGTGGGCACGCGTCGTTGGTGACGCCCTGGGTGGACCCCGAGAGCAGTGCCACGTAGTTCGGCTGGCTCGGGTGCGCCTCGCCGTGCGCGTCGGTGAGGTTCGCACCCTGGCGGGCCAGCTCGGTCAGATAGGGCGCCTGCGGACCGCCGACGATCTGCTCGTAGTCCTTGTTCTCGAACACCACGACCAGCACGTGATCCGGCCGGGGCACACTACCCGGCACGCTGGGCACGAGCGGGGACGACGAGGCTGCGTGCGCGCCGCAACCGGCCAGGAGCATCGCGACGACCGCGCCGCACACCCCGAGGGCGGTGCGGCCAGGTCGGACGACCTGTCGGGGGCGGACCGGTTCGTCGGGCATCCCGCAGGGTCGCCCCTCGAGGATGTAACCGCAATGTGGAGTCAGAGCTGGTGCTCCGGGTCGTCGTGCGAGGACCCGCGCGGAGCGGGGACGTCGTCCCGCGGCCCGTCGGCCGGCGACCGCGCCGTGGTCTTGTTCTCCCGGTGCGCCTGCCACGCCTCGACCCCGACGGGGACCAGCGAGATCACGACGACGAGGACGAGGATCGCCTCGATGTTGCTCCTGACCACGTCGAACCGGCCCAGGACCGCGCCGAGCAGGGTCACCCCGGCTGCCCACAGCAGCGCACCGGTGGCGGAGAAGATCAGGTAGCGGCGGGCGCTCATCCGGCCCACGCCGGCCATCACGGTGATGAACGTGCGCACGACGGGCACGAAGCGGCCGAGCAGGATCGCCCGGTTGCCGTACTTGTCGAAGAACCTCTGGGTGCGCTCGACGTTCTCCCGCTTCAAGAGCCGGGAGTCGGGCTTGTCGAAGATCGCCGGTCCGGCCGCCCGACCCGCGTAGTACCCACAGACATTGCCCGCGAAAGCGGCGACGACCAGGACGACGCACACCAGCCAGAGCGGCGTGGCGATCAGTCCGGTCGTCACGGCCAGTCCGGTGACGAACAGCAGCGAGTCGCCGGGGAGGAAGAAGCCGAGCAACAACCCGCATTCGGCGAAGATGATGAGTGCCACGCCGGCGAGCGCCCACGGACCCAGATCGGAGATCAGGTACTGCGGGTCCAGCCACTGGGGTCCGAGGGCGACGAAGGTGGCGGCATCGGCGGGGGTCACACAGTCCGACGCTATGAGGTTGTCGTGTGAGGACGATGTACGCTGTGCCCTCGCCGTCTCGGACGCCCATGGGCCGACGGGCCGGGTGACAGCGTGCGTCTCACGAGAACCGTCGCCCGCACTGCGATGACTCCGAGACGAAGCGCGAGAGGTCCTCGGGCGCGCCGGCGCTC
>JAVXWR010000459.1:0-4805 GCA_032230725.1 Actinomycetota bacterium | reverse complement strand
CCCTCGAGCAGGTAGCGGTCGGTGGGGAAGTCGTCGTCGGAGAGCACGATCTCGTCGCGTGCGGGGTCGGCGGCGTCGACGGCGGCGCGGGCGAGCTTGTAGAGCAGCACGCTCGTCGAGTCGCCGACGACCGTCTGGCCGGGGCCGCTGCCGAGCAGCAGCCCACCGAGCCGGTCGCCCAGCGCGGTCGGCAGGTCCACCCACTGGTCGTCCCAGTTGCGGATCAGCCGATCGCCCCAGTCGTGCGCGGTGAACGTGGCCAGCGCCTCCGCGGTGACGCGCAGCGGGCGGCCGAGGGAGTTCCCGTCGAAGTAGGCGACGACGTCGCCGGCCGGCGCGAACCGGCCCCGCCACGGCGCCAGCGGGTCCGCGGCGTCGAGGTCCGCCGCGCGGGCCGCCGTGCGACCCGCGGTGGTCACGCGGCGTCCCCGAGCCGCTCCCGCTCGAGGGCCCCGCGGGCCGTCGGCCCGTGGCGCCAGCTCTCCGGCAGCGCCAGCACGCCCGCGCGCAGGGCGCGCACCGCCAGGCCCGCGGCCAGGTCGGTGGTAGGCAGGCCGGGGAGCCCGTGCATGCGCCGCGCCCACCGGGGCTGCAGCGCGAACCCGAGGGTGGCGGCTGCGGTCCACGCCGGACGGGCGGGGGTGGTGAGCTGGACGCGGGTCGGCATCGGCGGCGCGAGCAGGCGCAGGACCGCGCGGCGGCTGGTGCCCGAGGCCCGCAGTTCGGGGCGCACGGCCGCGAAGTAGGCCTCGACCTCGGCGCGGCTGGCAGGCACGTCGGTGGCCCCGAGCAGCTCCGCGGCCCGGACCTGCTCGGCGAGGAAGCGGTCGGCCTCGGCGTCGGACAGTCCGGCTCCGGCGCGGCGCACGGCGTCGAGGAACCCCCATACCTCGGTGACGTGGACCCAGCGCAGCAGGTCCGGGTCGGAGGCGCGGTAGCTGCGGCCGGTGACGGGGTCCACCCCGTGGACGTGCTCGTGCGCGGCGCGGACCTTCGCCGCGATCGCGTCGACCTGGTCGCGGGGCGAGTACGTCACCGTCATGACGTACTCCGCGGTCCGCCCGAGGCGCGGCCAGAAGGCGGTGTGGAAGTCCGAGTGCTGGTCGACCCCGGCCATCGCCCGCGGGTGCAGTGCCTGCACGAACAGCGCCGCGAGGCCTCCCGCGCCCGCCGCCGGGTCCGCCATCACCCGCCAGGTCACGCTGCCCGGCCCGAAGTAGCCGGACCGGGAATCCGCCGGGAGGGCCGTGGTCGTCATCCCTCCAGCGTGTCCTCGCGCAGCCAGGTGCGCCACGTGGGGACGAGGACGTCGAGCAGCGCGCGCGGGTTCTCGACGTTGGGGGTGTGCGCCGCGGCGGGGACGGCCGCGAACTCGGCCTCCAGCCGGTCGGCCATGGTGCGCTGGGTGGCGACCGGCCAGGCGTCGTCGTCCATGCCGCAGACGACCAGCGGCGCCAGGTGGCGTCCCCGCAGCGCGGCGACCAGCTCGGGCACGCGGTCGGGCTCGCTGCGCAGCGCGTCGCCCATCCCGAGCAGAGCGACGGGCGACGACGCGGCCAGGCGGTGGGGCAGGAACGCGGCGACGGCGGGGTCGGCGGCCTCCCAGTCCCCGGCCTCCTCGCGCAGTGCGACGACGGCGTCGAGACCGCGGCGGCGCAGCACGGGCTCGAGGACGTCGAGCCGGGTGCGGCGCGGACCCATGGGCAGCTCGCCGGGCCCGGAGTCCATGAGCGTGAGGCTCCGCACGGGCGCCCCGGACATGACGGCGGAGCGCGCCACCAGCCCGCCGTAGGAGTGCCCGAGCAGCAGCACGGTCCGGCCCGCGGCGGCCTCGGCACGCACGACGTCGGCGACGAGCAGCCCCAGCGGGCCCGGGCGGTGGTCGAGCTCCGAGGGCAGCGGCGGGGACTCGTACTGCCCCGGCAGGTCGAGCGCGAGCACCCCGATGCCGGCGTCCGCGATCGGGTCGATCAGCGGCGCGAAGTCCTCCTTCGACCCGGAGTACCCCGGGACGAGCACCGCGACGGCGTCCCACGGCTCGTCCCCGGCGCGGGCGCGCGCCTCGGCGCGCAGCGCGGCGATCGGGCCTGCCCCACCGGCGAGCTCCACCCGCGCGCCCCGGTGCGGGGTCAGCTGGGCCGTTGCCGGCCCGGACACGGACGCCTCGTCGACGCGGATCGGGCGGGGATCGCGCGCCGAGGTCACCCGGGTGAGTCTGCCAAACCCGCGGCTCGGCGCGGGGTGAACGCTCCGCTCAGCGCGGGGGTCGCAGCCCGACCACGGTCGGGCCGCGCTGCTCGACGACGGTCGCGCCGACGACCTCGACCCCGACCGGACCGGACGGGTCCGCGCGCCGGTCCACCGGGATCGTCGGGCGCGGGGTGCCGGTGGCGGCGTCGACGACGGCGAGGCCGGCCGCGACGGGCACGAGCACCGTCGTCGGGGCCCCGAGGTCCCCGGTCGCCACCGAGGCGCCGGGGCCGAGCGTGTTCGGCAGCGTCCAGCGCGGCAGCAGTGTCGACGGGTCGAGCCCGACGGTCGCGCTGCCGGTCCACCACAGCAGCACCGGGCCGGCGAGGCGGACGCCGAGGGGCTGGCCCGGTGGGTCGGTGGCGGTCTCCTGCGCGGCGCGGGCGACGGGTCCCGCCGCGGGGCCGAGCGGCACGGTGCCGACCGGGGTGCCGGCGGCGTCGTAGATCCGCAGGGTCCCGTCGGGGGCCTCGAGGGCGGTGCGGTCGCTCGCGACGGCGACGAGGCGCCCGCCCGTGACCCCGGAGAGCACGCTGAAGCGGTCCTCGGGCTTGTCGTACTCGGCGGGGGAGTCGGAGAGCACGCTGATCCGGTCCGAGGGCTCTCCGGGGCAGCGTTCGAGCAGGGCCACGGAGTCGGCGCCCACGGCCACCGAGACGTGCGGGCAGCCCGCGCGGGGCTGGGGCGTCGACTGGACCGGGGTCGGGAGCGCCCCGTAGTCGAGGGTGGCGACGAGGTCGTCGCGCCAGACCTCCAGGTAGTCCCGCCCGGTGGCCGTGACGTGGGAGCCGTCGGGGAGCAGCCGCGTGCCGGGGCGCACGTCGCTGTCGCGGGAGGGGCCGCGCTGCCCGCTCGACGGGTCGACCGTCGCCACGTCGCTGCAGAAGGTGCCCACCGGCGACGTCGTGCGGTAGAGGGCGAGCACCTCGCCGAACCCGCTGCCCAGCGTGCACAGCGGCTCGGGGCGGCGGTACTCCCACGCGAGCGTCCCGGTGGCCGCGTCCAGGCCGCCGACGACGCCGGTGCCGTCCGGATCGGTGCGCCCGACGGCGACCGCGGGGCCGACCACGGTCGGCCCGGCGAGCAGGTCCGGAGCGGGGGGCGCCCCGGCCGGGTTCGCCGCCCGCCAGGCAGCCACGAGCGCCGTGGGCACCGGCGACGGGAGCACCGGGGCGAGCTGCGGCACCGCGGGCCGCAGCGTCGTCGCGGACTCGTCCCCGGTCCGCAGCACCAGCAGGGTCCCGACGACGGCCGCGACGACCAGGAGCGCGATCACCAGCAGGTCGACGCGCCGGCGCCGCTCGGCCCGGGGCCACCAGACCGCGCGCCGATCCGGGTGGGATCCGTTCCCCGACCCGGACGCGCCGTCGTCGGCCCCGGCCGGGCGGCCCGGCGTGCGCCGCCCGCTCCGGGCCGTCACCGCGTGATCAGTCCTCGCCCGCACCCGCGGCCGCGACGGGGGCGGACTCGCCGGCCGCCCCGGCGCCGCCGGAGCCACGGCCACCGCGGCCGCGACGACGCCGACGACGCGGCCGCGAGGACCCGTCGCCCTCGCCGTCATGGTCGGCGGAGCCCGGGCCGTCGGTCACGACCGCGACGTCGCCGGCGGGCGCGGCGTCGCCGTCGGCGGCGTCCTCACCCGGGCCGGAGACGACCTCACCGCTGCGGCGGCGGGTGCGAGGGCGGGCCCGGCGCTTGCGGGGCGCCGCGTCGGCCTCGGACGGGGCCGGGGCCTCGTCGGGGGCGTTCTCGTCCTCCTCCTCGGCGGGACGCCGACGGCGCGCCACCCGGCCGGACGCGTCGTCGGGGATACCGAGGTCGCGGTGGAGGTGCGGCGAGTTGGAGTAGGTCTCCGGCGGCTCCGGGGCACCGAGCTCCAGGTCGTCGGAGATCAGCTTCCACTTGGGGAGGTCGTCCCAGTCGACGAGCGTGATCGCGATGCCGGTCTTCCCCGCGCGGCCCGTGCGCCCGATGCGGTGGATGTAGGTCTTCGCGTCGTCGGGGCACTGGTAGTTGATGACGTGGGTGACGCCCGTGACGTCGATCCCGCGCGCGGCGACGTCGGTGCAGACCAGCACGTCGATGCGCCCGGTGCGGAACGCCTTGAGGGCGTGCTCACGGGCGCCCTGGCCGAGGTCGCCGTGCACCGCGCCGACCTTGAAGCCGCGCTCGGCGAGCTCCTCGGAGACCTTGCTGGCGGTGCGCTTGGTGCGGGTGAACACCATCGTCGGACCGCGGTCGGTGGCCTGGAGCGTGCGGGCGAGGATCTCGACCTTGTCCAGGGCGTGCGCGCGGAAGACGAACTGCGCGGTGCGCTCGCCGATGGCGCTCGCGTCGACCTGCTCGGCGCGGATGTGCGTCGGCTGGGTCAGGAACGTGCGGGCCAGCGTGATGATCGGCCCCGGCATGGTCGCCGAGAACAGCATCGTCTGGCGCTTCGTCGGCAGCATGGACAGGATGCGCTCGACGTCGGGCAGGAAGCCCAGGTCGAGCATCTCGTCGGCCTCGTCGAGGACCAGCCCGCCGATCTTCGCGAGGACCAGGTGGCCCTGCTG
>JAVXWR010000433.1:0-4392 GCA_032230725.1 Actinomycetota bacterium | reverse complement strand
GTCGCGCCGAGCCGTTTGGCCAGCTCAACGCAGTCGGCGCGCTGCCGCTCGACGCCGAGCCCGGCCCCCACCTTGTCGCGGGAGATGCGGCAGTACACCGCCGCGCGGGGAGCCATGGTCTAATGATGTCATGACCGACCCTCCGCGAAGTCGGACGGGTCCACGGGGCTCCTCCGGGCCGTGTCAGCGACGGTCCGTCGCTGACACCTGACGTCAGAACGGCGCCATTCTCGCGCGGGATCAGCCCGTCGGCCGGACGACGACCTCGGTGATGTGCGCGTCCGGCGAGATCGTCACCGCCGTGAGCACCGCCGAGGCCACCGACTCCGGGCGCAGGTAACGGGCCGCGTCGTAGGTCCCGCCCTCGTGCGCCACGACCGCGCGCTGCATGTCGGTGTCCACCCGGCCCGGGTGCACCGAGCACACCCGCATCGACGGCTCCTCCGCGCGCAGCGCGTCCGCGAAGGCCCGCAGCGCGAACTTCGACGCCGCGTACGACCCCCACCCCGCCCGAGCGGCCAGCCCTGCCCCCGAGTTCACGCACACGACGGTGCCCCGCGAGGCCCGCAACGCCGGGAGCAGCAGCCGCGTCAGCTCCGCCACCGCGACGACGTTCACCTCGAACTGTCGGCGCCAGCTGTCCGCGTCGAGCTCCTCGACCGTGCCCAGCAACCCGACCCCGCCCGAGTGAACCAGGACGTCGAGCTCGTCGATCCGCTCGGTCGCGCCGGCGAGCGCCGCAGGGTCGGTCAGATCGACCGGCCAGGGCAGCGCCCGGGCACCGAGCGTGTCCGCCACGCCGGAGAGCGCCGCGCCGTCCCGCCCGCCGAGCAGCAGGTCATGGGTGGGGGCCAGCGCCGCGGCGACGGCCGCGCCGATCCCGCGGGACGCGCCCGTGACGAGGGCGAGCGGGCGTTCGGAAACCATCGGCGCACCCTAACGAGACAGGTTGTGCGCCACCCACACCCGGATCCGGGCCGGCCACCCCACCGTGTGCTGAACGCGCGACCCGCGTCACGCGTCGGCGGGGACCGCGTTGGAGGGATCATCGCTTCGACACACGGAGCGTGACGGGCCGGGACACGCGACTTTCGTTCCCCAGCTGGGTCGCGTGCGGCTCGACGGGACTGCCCCGAACAGTCCCGAGTGGCACGACGGCCGGCGCCCCGCGAGGACGGCGGGGCGCCGGACCGTCAGGTCAGCGCTGCACGATCACGGTGTCGCCGACGTGCAGCGTGCGGAAGAACGTCCGCGCCGCGGAGTCTGACAGGTGCACGCACCCCGCGGACTGCCGCGACAGGCTCCCGGTGTGGAACGCGATGCCACCGTCGAAGAACACCGACCAGGGCATCGGCGCGTCGTCGAACTCCGACGACCGGTGGTCGGCGTCCTTCCAGGTCACGTGGAAGGTGCCGGGCGAGGTCCGCTCCCCGGGCCTGCCCGTGGTGATCGGCGCCGAGAGCACCACGTGCCCATCGCGCACCAGCCACGCCCGCTTGCGCGAGATCGACACGCACGCGCCGTCGGTGAGCCCGCAGGGCAGACCCGCGCCCGTCGTCGTCGTGCGGTGCGCCGGCGCCGGCAGCGTCGTGACGTGTGAGGTGGCGACGGCGGGGGCGGCCCTGGCCGCGGAGCCGGTCGACACCGCGGCGGGTACGACGCTCGCCGGCGCGGGGGCGGCGGCGACGGGCGCGGGGCCTCCGGCGGCGGGAACGGCATGGTCGGCGGCCGCACCCGGCAGGCCCAGGCCCGCCGTGATCCCCAGCGCCCCGACCAGTGCGACGGCCGAGCCCGCGATCGTCGTCCTCGTGCGCATGTCGGCCCCCGGTCCCCGGCGCGGGCCCGTCCTCGGGCCGCTCGTACCGGGGAGATCGCAGCGATGGGCCGTCCGCGTTATCCGACTGCCCCGAAGGGATGACGGGGTCCCCTCGACGGAGGGACGGTGGGGGCGGTCGGGTGGTTAGGGTCTCCGGCGTGGCCGATCTCGTGGTGGTGGGGGCGTCCCTGGCGGGCCTGCGGGCGGTGGAGGCGGTGCGGAACGACGGGTTCGCGGGGTCGGTCACGCTCGTCGGCGCGGAGGAGCACCTGCCCTACGACCGCCCCCCGTTGTCGAAGGACCACCTCGCCGCCGACGAGCCGGCCGACTCCACCTACCGCGAGCGGGAGAAGCTCGACGAGATCGGCGTGGAGCTCGTCCTCGGCGCCCCGGCGACCGCGCTCGACGTCGAGGCCTGCCGGGTCACCGTCGGCGACCGGGACCTGGCCTACGACGGCCTCGTGATCGCCACCGGCGCCGACGCCCGGCGGCTGCCCGCGTCGCTCGTCGCCCCGGATCTCGCGGGGGTGGTCACCCTGCGCACCCGCGACGACTCCGCGCACCTGCACCAGCTCCTGCGCCGGGGCCACCCGCGCGTCACGGTGATCGGCGCGGGCTTCATCGGCTCCGAGATCGCGGCGGTGGCCCGCACACGCGGGCTCGAGGTGACGATCGTCGAGGCGCTCCCGGTGCCGCTGGTGCGCGGCGTGGGGGAGCGGATGGGTCGCGCGCTCACCGGGATCCACGAGCGCGAGGGCACGCGGGTGCTCACCGGCGTCTCGGTCGAGGAGATCCGGGGGAACGCCTCCGTCGAGTCGGTCGTGCTCGCCGACGGCACCGTCATCGGCACCGACGTGCTCGTCGTCGGGATCGGCGCGGCGCCCAACGTGGGCTGGCTGGAGTCGTCCGGTCTCACGATCGACGACGGCGTGGTCGCCGACGCGACGCTGGCCGCCGCGCCGGGGGTGTACGTCGCCGGCGACGTCGCCCGCTGGCCGAACGCCCTCTTCGACGACGTCCTCGGCGCGACCATGCGCCTCGAGCACTGGACGGCGGCCTCGGAGCAGGGCGCGCGGGCGGCCCGCAACGCCGTGGACCCGGCGTCGGCGCAGGCGTACACGACGGTGCCGTACTTCTGGTCGGACTGGTACTCCCACCGCATCCAGTTCGTCGGGGTCGCCCGCTCCGGCGAGGGCTTCCCCGACGTCGAGATCGAGGTCGTCCTGGGCGAGGAGGACGGCCCCTTCGTGGCGCTCTACCGCTGCGGCGAGCGCCTGGCGGGTGCCCTCACCGTCGACCGGCCGGCCGAGGTCATGCAGTACCGCCGGCTGCTCATGAAGCGGGCGAGCTGGGACGAGGCCCTCGAGAAGGCCGAGGAGCGGCGCGCGCGTCTGGCGAAGAAGGCCGCCGCGGCGGCGGGGTAGCGCGCTGACCTAGGTCAGACCGGACCGGCCGATGCCGTCGAGGAGGCGCTCCAGGCCGACGTCGAAGACCCGGTCGAGGTCGTAGGCGTACGGGCCGAGCCGGCGCAGCGCCGGGCCGGACAGCCGGCCGAGGGCGCGCTGCAGCCCGACGTCGCGGTCGGTCCAGGAGTCGGCGTCGACGCCGGTGTCGGCCTCGGCCTCGCGCTCCGCGGCGAGGGTGATCGCCATCCCGCGCACGTAGCCGACGAGCACGACGTGCAGGTCGAAACGACGTTCCGGGTCCGGCTCGACCTCCTCGAGCGCACCGAGGTCCCACTCCGCGAGAGCGAGGAGGGCGGGGAGCGGCTGCGGGCGGTGCAGCGAGATCGCGCGGGCCGCCCACGGGTGGCGGCCGTACACCGACCACTGCCGGCGCGCGCCGGCCCGCAGGCGCTCCCGCCACCCCGACCCCGTCCCGACGTCGGGCGGGGGCTCGGTCCCGAAGACGTGGTCGAGCATGGCGCTGACCAGGTCGTCCTTCCCGCGCACGAGGCCGTGGACGCTCATCGTCGCCAGGCCGAGCTCGCTCGCGAGGCGGCGCATGGAGACGGCCGCGAGACCGTCGGTATCGGCGAGCTCGACGGCGAGCGCGACGACGGTCCCGCGGTCCGGGGTGGTGGCGGCGGGACGCCGGGCCGGCCGCCGCCGGACCGTACGGGCGACGACCACGGTCCCGACGCGGGGCAGTGACTCGACGAGGCCCTCGTCGCGCAGCAGCGCCACCGCCCGGGAGGCGGTGGCCGACGCGACGCCGAACTCGGCGACCAGCGCGCGCACCGACGGGATGCGGTCCCCCGGGGCGAGGTCGGTCGCGATCCGTGCGCGCAGCGCGGCCGCGACCCGGCGGAAGGGCGCGTCGTCGTCAGGACCGTCGCTGTCCTGCCACACGCTGTCCTCCCGGGGCCGCGCACCGCATCGTCGTCGTCGTTCGTACACCGTCCACACTTTCCGGGAGAACCACGTGCACGTCCTCGTCTCCGGCGCCGGCATCGCCGGCCCCGCCCTCGCCCACGGCCTCGTCGGCGCCGGGCACCGGGTCACCGTCGTCGAGTCCGCCGCCACGCCGCGGCCCGGCGGCCAGGCCGTCGACGTCCGCGGCCCCGCGCTCGAGGT
>JAVXWR010000508.1:0-2995 GCA_032230725.1 Actinomycetota bacterium | reverse complement strand
TTCGCCCGTGACCACGACCGGGCGGGAGACCTCGTCGTCGGCGGCGCTCCCGGTGCGCGGCGTCGGGATGTGGCGCATCGCGTCGTAGACCAGGAACACCTCCTCGAGCGGTGCCTCCCGGAGCGCCGGGAGGTACTCCGGGAGGACCAGTCCGACCAGGGTCAACCGCCCGCCGCGGTCGATCAGGGCGCGCCGGGTGCGCGTGAGGACGGTCAGCAGCCGGGCGCCCTCCCAGCAGCCGGCGAGATCGACGGTCAGCTCGGGAACGCCGACGGCGACGAGTCCGCGGACGGTGCCCGAGAACTCCGTGACGGTCGGCCGGTCCACCTGGCCCCTCACGGACACCGTGTACTGGCCGCCGACGTGCTCCACGGTGACCTTGGTCGGGCGCTTCTCGCGGACCCGTCGCGACCTCCGGCCGGCGTCCGCGACGGCGGGTGCCCGATACTCCGGCTGTGTCTGCTGCGCCACGATCGTCCCCCGATGTGCTCGCTCACTGCTCACGGCACCGAGGTCTGGGGTACGCCACATTCACCGTATCGGCGGCTGGTGCGCCACCACAACTGCTCGGAACAATTCGCGGTCTTTTCTGCCCCGGAGGGGCTCACGGACCCGGGACCGGGAACCTGTGCGGGTGCAGTCGCTGCGGATCGTCCCCAACCTGCGGAGCTCGGTCGTCGAGGAGAAGCCCGCGAGCCAGCTCGTCCTCTTCACCTCGCAGCTCGGGGACTCCGACGCCGCCCTGCTGACCGGTCCGGGCGTCCGTCCCTTCACCTGGTCCGCGCTGGTCCGGGCGATCCGGGACCGCGACCTGGAGCTGGTGGAGGTCGCCGAACCGCTCTGGCTCGGCGAGTGGGTCCGGGCGCTGCGCTACGTCGTCCTGCTCCGGGTGCTCCGCGCGGTCCTCCCACGACGGGGCCCGGTGGCGGTCGCGACCTACGCCATCGAGAATCTCGACGCCCGCGAACGCCTGAGCGTCCGGTCGTTGGACTCCCACCCGTTCCTGGGCGCCGTGGCCTCCCGCGTGCTCACCGCGGCCGTCGGGGTCTCGATGCTGCCGCTCGACGTCGTCGCCTTCGGGACGACGGGTGCGTCCGAGAACTACCGGTCGGTCTTCGGCCGGTTCCTGCGCCGCACGCGGTCCGCGGTGCTGCCCCCGCGGGTCGACGCGTGCCGCGTGTGCGGCCCGGAGGTCACGCGCGACGCCCCCCGTGAGCGGACGGTGCTGTTCCTGGGCGCGCCGAGCGAGCGCAAGGGCTTCCCCGTGCTCATGGCGGCGTGGGAGCGCTGCGGTGCCCACGACCGCGGCTGGCGCCTCGTGGTGGCCGACCCCGACGGGGAGAGCGACCCGGAGCTGCCTCCCGGCGTGTCGATCCGTCGGAAGCTGCCCCGGGACACGGTGCACGAGCTCCTCCGCTCCGGCGCCGTCGTCGCGATGCCCTCGGTCCGGCTCCGGCGCTGGCGGGAGCAGATCGGGCTGCCGCTGGTGGAGGGCCTGGCGCACGGCTGTCACGTGGTGACGACGACGGAGACCGGGCTCGCCGACGACCTCCGTGGGCACCCGCTGGTCACCTTCACGACGCCGGGCGACCCGGTCAGCCTGGCCGAGGGCCTGCTTCGGGCGATGGATCTCGCCCACCACCGGACGGGCGTCGCGCAGGAGTGGGGGCGGGAGGGCTGGTCGAAGCGGGACGTCGTGGCGTGGTGGTTGGGCTAGGACCGTCCTACGGACGGACGTCGTTGCGGGTCGTGTCGTCGCGCATCGCGACCAGAGCGGCGGCGAGCTCACCCGCGGCGCGCTCGACCTCGTTGCTGCGCCGCCCGGTCGCCGTGCCCGCGAGCACGGCGACCAGCTGCCCCAGTCGGGCGAGCTCGTCCAGGATCGCCGTGTGCGGACCCGACCCGTCCAGGTCGGGGCGCGGCCGGATCGGCCCCTGGCTCAGGGCCTCGAGCAGTGCGGTCGTGGCGCCTCGGACCAGCTTTACCGGCTCGGGGGCGTTTTCCGTCATGTCCGGGCCGCTACCCGGTGCAGGAGCTCGAGGAAACGGCCACGCGGCGGCGCGACGTCGTCGGGGTCGGAGCGCGCGGCGGCGTCGGTCTCGTCGCCGCCGGTCCCGGGCTCGCCGGCGTCGGGTCCGGAGCGCTCGCGATCGGGCGGCCCTTGCGCCGCTGCACCGCCTTGCGCTCCCCCAGACCCTCGGTCGGGTTGATCTGGGGGTCGATGAAGGATTCCTCGGCGTCGACGGACCCGCCCTGCTTCTTGAGCTCCTCCATCTCGGCCTCCATCTGGGCCGAGTCCTTCTCCTCCGACATGCCGATCGGCCCGATCCGCCGGCCCTGCAGGAACTGCCGCACCACCGGCTCCTCGGAGGTCAACAGCACCTCGCGCGGCCCGAACATCACCAGGTTGCGGCGGAACAGCATCCCGATGTTGTCGGGCATCGACCGCGCCGTCCCGAGGTGGTGGGTCACGACGAGGATCGTCGCGTCGAGCTGGGTGTTCAGGTCGACCAGGAGCTGGTTCAGGTAGGCGGTGCGCACCGGGTCGAGCCCGGAGTCCGGCTCGTCGACGAGGATGATCTCCGGGTCGAGCACCAGGGCGCGGGCGAGGCCGGCGCGCTTCTTCATCCCGCCGGAGATCTCCCCGGGCAGCTTGTCCTCCGCGCCACCGAGCCCCACCAGGTCGAGCTTCTCCATGACGATGTCGGAGATCTCGGACTCGCCCTTGCGGGTGTGCTCACGCAGCGGGAACGCGATGTTGTCGAAGATGTTCATCGACCCGAACAGGGCGCCGTCCTGGAACAGCACCCCGAACAACTTGCGGATCTCGTAGAGCTTCGACTCCGAGCACCGCACCAGGTCGGTGTCGTGGATGAAGATCGACCCCTTTCTCGGGCTTGAGCAACCCGATGATCGACTTCAGCAGCACCGACTTCCCGGTGCCGGAGGGACCCAGCAGCACGCTGATCTCGCCCGCCGGCAGGGTCAACGTCAC
>JAVXWR010000507.1:0-5533 GCA_032230725.1 Actinomycetota bacterium | reverse complement strand
CAGCCGCACCTCGACACCCAGCCGCACCTCGACACCCAGCCGCTCCAGCTCGGTGCGCCACCACGCGACGAGCGCGGCGTAGCGGCCGCGCCCGGGCAGCCGGGCCACCCCGCGCAGGGCGCCCCCGAGCTCGTCGTCGCGCTCCAGCAGCGTCACCCGGTGGCCCGCCAGGGCGAGTCCCCGCGCCCCCTCCAGCCCGGCCGGCCCGCCGCCGACGACCCGCACGTCGGAGCCGTCCCCGGGAACGATCGGCGACGCCCCGAAGGCCTCCTCGACCGGGGAGACGCTGCAGGAGACGACGACGTTGCGGTCGTCGCGCACGCGGCACCGTTCGTTGGTCAGCACGCAGGGCCGGGGAGCGCGGCCGTCCCGCCGCGTGATGACGAGGTCGGGGTCGGCGACGAGGGCCCGCGTCATCTCGACGAGGTCCGCGGTGCCGTCCGCGAGTGTCGCGTCGGCGTCGGCCGGGTCGACCACCCCGCCGGCGAGCACGACGGCCGTGCCCGCGGGCGCCGCCCGCCGCAGCGCCGCCGCGAGGGGCCGGCCGTAGCCGGGTGGGGTGTGGGCGACGGGGCGGGTGGCGCCGGCGGCGAGGCCGCTCCCCCGCACCCCGACGACGTAGTCGACGCACTCGGGGACGCTCACGGCCTCCGGCGTCAGTCCCGCCCAGGGTGCGAGCTCGTCGACGGCGAGGCGCAGGCCGAGGATGCCGTCGTCGCCGAGCGCCGCGCGCACCGCCGCCACCGTCTCGCGCAGCAGCAGGTCCGGCTCGGAGCCCCAGCGGTCGGTGCGGTGATTGGTCAGCGGCGAGAGGAACTGGCGCAGCAGGGCGAACTGGCCGGCCTGGATCTCGACGCCGTCCAGACCCGCCGCCCGGGCCGCGGCTGCCCCGGAGGCGAACCCGGCCACGAGCGCCGCGATCGCCGCCTCGTCCATCGCCACCGGCACCTCGCGGCTCGCGGTGTCGGGCACGGCCGAGGGACCCCACAGCGGACGCCGGTGGTGGGCCGAGCTCCCCTGCGCGCCGGTATGTCCGAGGCCCGCGAGCACGAGGGTGCCGTGCTCCCGGCAGGCCCGACCGACCGCCGCCCACCCCGGCGCGGCGTCCGCGGCGCGCGGGGCACGCTCGTAGGGGCGGTCGGAGTCGTGCACCGAGGCCACCTCGGTGACGATCACGCCCGCGCCGCCGGCGGCGCGCCGGGCGTAGTAGGTGACGTGCTGTGCGGAGAGCCCGCCGGGCCGGTTCGGGTCGGCCAGGTGGGTCGCGTGCGGGCCGAAGAGCACCCGCGACGGCGTCGTGCGCCCGGCGACGCGCCCCGGCGTGGTGAGCACCGCGGGACGCTATCCCGCTCGCACCCTCAGCACCTCGCCGAGCGCGGCCGCCGTCAACGGCCGGGGCCGGTCGAACGCCTCCCGGACCATCGCGGCGCCGCGCAGGTCGTGCCGGCGCGTGTAGTGGTTGGTGACGACGACGGTGGCCAGCCCGGCCGCGCGGGCGGCGGCGAGCCCGGGCGCGGCGTCCACGATCGCGACCGCCCGGCACGCCGCCACCCCGAGCCGCACCAGGGCGAGCAGGTACGCCTCCGGGTCGGGCTTGAGCGCGCGGACGTCGTCGCCGAACACCGCCACCCGGGCGGTCCCCACCCCGAGAAGCTGCTCGACCAGCGGCTCCGCCCACTCGCGCGAGCCCGTCGTCGCGACCGCGACCGGCACGTCGTGCTCCGTCAGATCGGCGACGAGGGCGCGGACGCCCGGGCGGGGCGCGACCGCGCCGCGCCGGACCTCCTCGGCGAACAGCCGGGTCTTGGTCCGGTGCACGGCGACGGCGAGCTCCTCGAGCGCGGTCTCGTCGGCCGCGAGGTCGGCGGTCTCCTCGCGCCGAGCGAGGTCGGCGACGATGCGCCGCCGCCCCCCGGTCACCGCGAGCAGGCAGCCGTAGTGCCCGATGTCCCAGAAGACGTCGAGCCCGTGCTCGGCGAAGGCCCGGTTGAACGCCACCCGGTGACCGTCGCGCTCGGTGTCGGCGAGGGTGCCGTCGACGTCGAAGACCACGGCCGCCGGCACCGTGCTCACGGCCGGCTCCGGTCGAGCTCCATCAGGTGGTAGAGCAGGAGGAGCTGCGTGATGGCCAGGGGTTCGCTGCGACCCTCGCCGATGCGGCCGAGGCTGTCCGGGGTGTCGGTGTCCGGGGCGCCGAGCGAGGTCCAGATCGCCTTCTCCACCGCGATGCTCTCCTCGCGCGGCACGTACCCGTGCACGTGCAGCGACTCGACGGGCTTCCCATCGGGGTCGCGCTCGAGCGTGAGGTGCATGGCGCGCGCCAGCCCCGGCTGCACGACCTCGGTGAGGTCCGGGTGGTCGATCGTCGGGCGCAGCATCACCGTCGCCGACAGCGGCGTGTCCGACGGGTCGTCGCGACCCGCGATCGGGGCGAAGCGCACGACGAGGTCGGCGTTGGTCCGCTGCGGGCGGATGTGGGCCGCCGATTCGGCCTCGCGGCGGTCGAGCTCGGCGTGCACCGCCTCGGCGGTGTAGCCGCGCTTGCTGGTGTCGCGCGCGATCTTCCAGTCGCGGCGGATCTCCTCGGGCGGGTCGAGGTAGACGGTGACGTCGAAGCAGGCCCGCGCGAGCCTGCTGTGGAGCGGGAAGAGCCCCTCGACGATGACGATCGGAGCGGGTTCGACCAGCTCGGGACGCACGAGCTCGCCGGTCGCGTGGTCGTACACCGGCTTGAGGATCGGCGATCCCGTGGCGAGCAGCTGCAGGTGCTGCTCCATGATCTCGAGGTAGTTGCAGTCCGGATGGAGCGCGGTGAAGGGGTGCTCCTTGCGCTCGGCCCGGTCGTAGCGGTGGTAGTCGTCGGTGCAGATGGAGACGCACCGCTCGGGGCCCAGGGCCTCGACGAGGCCGCGGGTCAGGGTGGTCTTGCCCGCGGCGCTGTCGCCCGCGATCGCGAGCATGACGGGGCGGCGCCGGGACTCCTCGGGACCGGCGCGCCGGATGCGCAGACTCTTGTCGGGCATAGGCGTGGAGCTCCTCGTCGGGGCAGGTGACGTGGGGGACGGCGACCGACGCTAGGCGTGGCC
Organism: Actinomycetota bacterium; assembly: GCA_032230725.1. GTDB lineage: Bacteria > Actinomycetota > Actinomycetes > Mycobacteriales > Pseudonocardiaceae > Actinomycetospora. Next base: position 2,447 of record JAVXWR010000507.1, on the reverse strand, counting down.
CGGCCGCACCACTCCCCCCACAGCGGGGGGACGCCGGGGGAGACGCCCGGGGGGAGGTCGCCGGGGGACGGCGGCCCGAGCGGTCCATCGGCGGGGCCGCGAACACCTATCGTGGGACGATGACCTCCGTCACACCGCCCGCGGCAGGTCCCCTGCGGGTGGTGGTGGTGGACGACCACGAGATGGTCGTGGCCGGGCTGAAGGCCATGCTCGCGCCGTTCGCCGGGCGGGTCCGGGTCGTCGGCACCGCGCACCGCGTGACCGAGGCCCTCGACGTCGTCACCTCGCTGCGGCCCGACCTCGTGCTCGCCGACGTGCGCATGCAGGGCGAGAGCGGTCTCGACCTGTGCCGGCGCCTGGCCGAGCGCATGCCCGAGCAGCGCGTCGTGCTGCTGTCGGTGTACGACGACGAGCAGTACCTGTTCCAGGCGCTGCGCGCGGGCGCCGCGGGCTACCTGCTCAAGCGGATCCGCGGCGAGGAGCTCGTCGGGCAGCTGGAGCTCGCCGCGTCGGGCACGACGGTCATCGACGCCACGATGGCCGGCCGGGTCGTGGAGTCCGCGGCCCGCCTGGAGCGCGACGAGTTCTGGCCCGGCGCGCACCTGGGGATCACCCACCGGGAGAGCGAGGTGCTGGCGCTGCTCGTCGCGGGGTGCAGCAACCGGGCGATCGCCTCGCGGCTGGTGATCGGCGACGAGACGGTGAAGAGCCATGTGCGCTCGGTCCTGCGCAAGCTCGGGGTGGCCGACCGGACCGCGGCGGTGGCGGCGGCGCTGCGGGAGGGCGTGTTCCGGTGACAGGTCCGCGGGGGCTCGGGCTTCGGGGACTGGGGCTCGACGACCCGGAGCGGGAGAACGCGGTCCTGCTCGACATCATCGAGGCGATGGCGAGCGGCCCCGACGTCGAGACCCGCGCCGCGGCCGTCGCCCGGGTGATCACCGAGGCCACCGCCACCGACGTGTGCTTCGTGCACGTCCTCGACGACTCCGAGCGGGCCCTCACCCTGCTGGGCGCGACGCCGCCGTTCGACGACCAGGTCGGGGCCGTGCACCTCCCGCTGGGCGAGGGGGTGAGCGGCTGGGTCGCGAGCCACCGCGAACCGGTGGTGATCGTCGAGGACAAGGAGTCCGACCCCCGCTACGTGCCGATCCCGGCCCTGCGCGGGCAGGATTACACCTCGATGGTGTCGGTGCCGATGATCAGCGCACCGAGCGGCCTGGCCGGCGTGCTCAACGTGCACACCGTCGCCCGGCGGTCGTTCGACGACCGCGACGTCCGGCTGCTGCTCGCCATCGGGCGGATGCTCGCCGGCGCACTGCACCAGGCCCGCACGCATCGCAGGCTCGCGGCGCGGGAGCGCGCCCACGAGCGGTTCGCCGAGCAGATCGTGGCCGCCCAGGAGGCCGAGCGCCGCCGGCTCGCCCGCGACATCCACGACGGGATCTCCCAGCGCCTCGTCTCGCTGTCCTATCACCTCGACGCCGCGCTGACCCACCTCGACCGGGGCGACGCGGACCGGGCGCAGGTCGACATCGACGTGGCCAGCGGGCTCGTCGACACCACCCTCGGCGAGGCCCGCGCCGCCATCGGGGCGCTCCGGCCCCCGGTCCTCGACGATCTCGGGCTCGCGGGCGCCCTCGCCGCGCTGGCCCGCGGGCTCCCCGACGTCGACACCTCGCTCGATCTCGACGAACGCCGCCTGCCCGACCACCTCGAGGTCGCGCTCTACCGCATCGCGCAGGAGGCCCTGCAGAACGTGCTCAAGCACTCCGGGGCCCGCCGGGTGACGCTGCGGCTGGAGATCGGCCCCGCCGACGTCCGGCTCGCGATCGGCGACGACGGCGCCGGGTTCGTCCCGGCCGACCTCGGCCCACCCGACGACTCCGGCGGGTTCGGGCTGGCCTCGGTCCGGGAACGGGTCGAGCTGATCGGTGGCACGGTGCGCCTCACCTCACGACCCGGGGAGGGCACGTCGATCGCGGTCACCGCCCCGCGACCCGGGCGCGACGACGAGGACGTTTCGCAGAACGGCGAAGTGTCGGCCGAGAACACTTGATTGTCCTTCACAGTCTGCGTCCGCAGGCTCATGACATGGCCGATCGATGGAGTGCGGGCGTCATCCCCTACGCGGAGATGGGGTACTGGCAGCCCGACTACGAACCGAAGCCCACCGACATCCTGTGCGCGTTCCGCGTCACGCCACAGGACGGCGTCCCACCGGAGGAGGCGGGCGCCGCGGTCGCCGGCGAATCGAGCACCGCCACGTGGACGGTGGTCTGGACCGACCGCCTCACGACGTTCGACCACTACCAGGCCAAGTGCTACCGGGTCGACGCCGTCCCGGGCGTCGAGGGCCAGTGGATCGCCTACATCGCCTACGACCTCGACCTGTTCGAGGAGGGGTCGATCGCGAACCTGACGAGCTCGATCATCGGGAACGTCTTCGG
>JAVXWR010000368.1:0-7854 GCA_032230725.1 Actinomycetota bacterium | reverse complement strand
GTCGGGACCAGGGCGGACATGATCAGCGACGTCGTCCCGGCGAAGGCCGACACGAAGATGTTGAACGAGATCGACAGCCCGCCGTAGCGGATCTCGGTCGGGAACAGCGCCGGCAGCGTGGACGGCGCGGTGGACGAGAAGAGGATCAGCAGGATCGCCATCACGCCCAGCCCGACGGCCACCAGCGGCACCGACCCGAGCGTGAGGATGTAGATCATCGGGAAGGCGAGGACGACGAGCCCGATCGCCCCGGTCAGCATCAGCGGCTTGCGCCCGACCTTGTCGGAGAAGTTGCCGAGCAGCGGGATCACGAGGACCGCGACCCAGAGGATGACGATCTGCAGCAGCTCCGAGGTGGTGGTGTCGATCGCCTTGCCGCCGGCGTCGGTGACGTTCTTCTCCAGGAACGTCGGCATGTAGCTGGTCAACATGTAGTTGGTGATGTTCCAGGCGATGACGATCCCACCGGCCGTGAGCATTGCGGGCCAGTACTTGACGAACAGCATCTTGATGCCGGCACCGGCCTGGGTGCCCTCGCGCTCCTCGGACTCCGAGAGCAGGGTCTGGAACGCCGGGGTCTCCTCGAGGCGGGTTCGCAGGTAGACCCCGACGATGCCCAGCGGCAGCGCGATGAAGAACGGGATGCGCCACGCCCAGGTGGCGGCGAAGTCGGGCGAGGACACGAGCGGGATGACGGTCGCGACCGTGGCGCCGAGCGCGTAGCCGATGAACGTCCCGCACTCGAGGAAGCTGCCGAAGAACCCGCGCCGTTTGTCGGGCGAGTACTCGGCGATGAACGTCATCGCCCCGGCGTACTCCCCGCCGGTGGAGAAGCCCTGGATCACGCGGCAGAGCACCAGCAGGATCGGGGCCCAGATGCCGATCGCTGCGTAGGGAGGGATGAACCCCAGCAGGAACGTCCCGATCGCCATCATGATGACGGTGATCGAGAGGACCCGGGTGCGTCCGATCCGGTCGCCGAGCGGACCGAAGAACAGCCCACCGAGCGGCCGCACCAGGAACGACACCGCGAAGCCCGCGAACGTCCCGACCTGCGCGAGCGTCGGGTTGTCCGGCGGGAAGAAGTTGGCCTCGATCGTGGTCGCCAGGTAGGCGTACACCCCGAAGTCGAACCATTCGGTGATGTTCCCGACCGCGGCCGCGCCGACCGCGCGCCTCATGACCGCGGTGTCGGTCACCGTGATGTTCGGCGGCGTCCCGCCCGATTCGACGCCCGTCGTCCCTGTCACGTCTCTGCCTCCCCGCGCCGTGGCTCCTGTTGAACCGAGCGAGTGCTTATGACCTCGATGTCCGATTCACTGCGTCCGTGTGACGAACGCTACTGGCCCGGCACCCTACGTGCGCACCGAACACCTGAGGGTGACATGGAACACGAAGATCCTTACTCCGGCACCTGGAACATCCACCGAGATCGACGCGTCCTACGGGGTGGATGCAGACAGCATCCGACGATTCGCAAGCGTCGGCCTCCGACCGGGTCAGAAGGACCCGCCCACCGGTGGCGACGCGTGCACCCGGTGAGGAGGAGCCACCAGATGGCGGCAGTGTTCGAGGCCATGGTTGTCGTTGCAGGAGCGGGAGTCGGTGTGGCGTCCAGCCTCGCCGCGTACGCGCAGCGCAACTGGAAGGGCTCCCGCTCGCAGGGTCGCTCGACCCTCGCCGAGGCCTGAGGATCCACAGCTCACGACGGCGGGTCCACCCTGCGGGGTGGGCCCGCCGTCGTCGTCTCCGGGGTCAGACCGGCCAGCCCTCCCGGCGCCAGGCCCCGTCCCAGAACATCCACTCGTAGCGCGCCGTCGTGCGGTGGTGCTCGAGCACCCGTGCCCGCTCGGCGGGCCCGAGCTCCCCGGCCACCCGGTCCATCACGCGGACCGCCGCCTCGACCACCGACTGGAACTCCTCGCCGCCGTACATCGCGATCCACCGGGCGTAGAGCGGGTCCGGCGACGACTCGGCGAGCAACGCCTCCCCGACGCGCGCGTAGATCCAGTAGCACGGCAGCACCGCGCCCAGCCCCTCGGCGAACGACCCGCCGTGGCACGTCGCGAGCAGGTAGCTGGTGTAGGCGAGCGTCGTCGGCGCGGTCGGGGTGTCGGGGTCGAGCGCCAGCGCGTCGGAGAGCGCCGCGTGCATCTCCTGCTCGGCGGCGATCGCCCCCGCGGCGTGCTGGGCGAACAACGTCGTGTCGTCCTCGGTAGGGGCACGCGCCGCCAGGACCGCGAGCGCCCGCGCGTACCCGCGCAGGTAGTGGCGGTCCTGCGCCACGAAGTGCCCGAACGCTGCGTGCGGCAGCGTCCCGTCGGTCAGCCCGGTGAGGAACGGATGGGCGCGGATCGCCGCGTAGACGTCGGCCGCGGACTCCCGGAGCTCGTCGCTGAACGCCACGGCCCGCAGCCTGTCACGCCCGGCGTCGGGGTGCTGCTGCGAGGATCACGCGGTGCGAGGACGGGCAACGGGGCTGCTGATCGGGGTCCTCGCCGACGCGCTGCTGGGCGACCCGCGCCACGGCCACCCGGTCGCGGTGTTCGGTGCCGGCGCAGCACGGCTCGAGCAGGCCTGCTGGGCGGACTCGCGCCCACGCGGTGCGCTGTATGCGGGTGCCCTCGTCGGCGGCATGGTGCTCGGCGGGGCGGTGGTGGAGCGCGCGGCCCGGCGGTCGGCGGTCGCGACGGGCGCGGTGACCGCGTGCGCGACGTGGGCCGTGCTCGGTGGGCGGTCCCTGGCGGGGGAGGGCTCGGCGCTGGCGGGCGAGCTGGCGGACGGGGACCTCGGCGCGGCGCGGCGGCGGCTGCCGTCGCTGTGCGGCCGGGACCCCTCCGCGCTCGACGCCGACGGCCTGGCTCGGGCAGCCCTCGAGTCGGTCGCCGAGAACACGTCCGACGCCGTGGTCGCGCCACTGCTGTGGGGTGCGGTAGCGGGGGTGCCCGGCCTGCTCGGGTACCGCGCGGTGAACACCCTCGACGCGATGGTCGGGCACCTCTCGACGCGGTACGCGCGGTTCGGGTGGGCGAGCGCGCGGGCCGACGACGTGGCGAACGCCCTCCCGGCGCGGGTCGCGGCCCTGCTCGCCGCGGCGGCCGCACCGCTGGTCGGGGGAGTGCCGCGCGGGGCGCTGACGGCGTGGCGGCGCGACGCGCACCGTCACCCGAGCCCCAACGCGGGGCCGGTGGAGGCGGCGTTCGCGGGCGCGCTCGGGCGCCGCCTCGGTGGGCGGACCGTCTACCCCTACGGCGTGCAGGACCGTCCGACGCTGGGCGCCGGGCCGCCACCCCGGGTCCCGGACCTCCGGCGCGCCGTGGGCCTCTCCCGCGCGGTGACGGTGGGGGCGGCGCTGCTCGCGGGCGTCGTGGCGGCGTCCGTCCACCGCGCCGAGCGGGCGTCCGGGTCGGGTCCACGCCGGATGAACTAGGCAGCTGATCATGCCGAGGGCACAGCTGCGGGTGGGTGTCCTCGGCATGATCAACAGCACGAGAGGCGGCTCCCGCGGCGAGTTGGCCTGTCCCGAGTGCTGATGATCATGGGAGCACGGCTCGCCGTCGCCCACCGCGTTGAGGGGCACTGGAGGCAGGTTCTGGGACGCCCGGGCCTGCGTGAGGTGCTGATGATCATGCAGGGCGGGGCGAGACGGGGCGGGACCTGGGTGGGCTCAGCGGCCGTAGCGGTCGGCGAGCACGTCGGCGGTCGAGCGGCTGCGGGTCACGGGCGGCGGCTCGGCGGGGGCGTCGCGGCCGGCGCGGTCCGGCGCCGGAGGACCTTCGTCGGGATCAGGACCCGAGCCCCCGTCGGGATCCTCGGCCTCGGCCCTGCGCGTGAGGTACTCCAGGCGCACGAAGTACACCCAGCCACCCACGGCCATCACGCCGAAGATCAGCCACTGCCAGGCGTAGGAGTACGACGGGTTGGGGTCGGGCGGGGGCAGCGGGACGGCGGTGACGACGCCGGGCTGGCCCGGGAGGAGCGAGACGTACCCGGGCGCGAGCGGGAGGCCGACCAGCGCGCCGACCGCGGGGGCGTTCACCGCGTAGACCTGCCGGTACCCGCCCTCGGTGATCGGGGCGCGGTCGGTGGCCGGCTCGTCGGGCTGCTGGTAGCCGACCACGGTCACCACCCCGCTGGGCGCCGGGTTGATCGGGGGGAGCGTCTCGCCGTTGAGGGGCCGGACGTAGCCGCGGTCGACGAGCAGGGTCTGCCCGTCGGTGGTGCGCAGCGGCGTGAGGACCTCGCTCGCGGCGCTGCTGTCGACCGACCGCAGGCGCGCGAGCACCTCGCCGGAGGGCTCGTAGGTGCCGGTGACCACGACCTGGCGCCACGCCACGGCCGGCCCCGGCTCGGTACCCGGGGCCACGAGGGTGCCCCGGGGCACCGGCGCGGTGGACACCGCGCGGACGAGGGCGGCGTTGTTGCCGTCGCGCTCCGCGCTGCGGTGGAACTGCCACGGGGCCAGCGCGTAGTAGCACCCGAACGCGAAGGCGATGACCGCCAGCGTCAGGGCGATCCACCCGGGCCGGAGCAGGAACCGCACGCCCTCAGTATGGCCTCCGGCCATGTGAGCGCTGTGGGTCGCTAGAGCGACCCGATCCGGGCACCGGCGGAGCTCGCGTAGCCGCCGCCGAACAGGGCCGCGTGCACCAGCAGCGGGAAGAGCTGGTGCAGGCCCACCCGTCGTCGCCAGCCCTCGGCGAGCGGCGCGGCCTCGTCGTAGGCCGCGAGCACGGTGTCGAGCTGCGGGCACCCGAACAGGGCGAGCATCGCCAGGTCGGTCTCGCGGTGGCCGCCGTGCGCGGCGGGGTCGATGACCCAGCCGACGCCTCCGCCCCAGAGCACGTTCCCGCTCCACAGGTCCCCGTGCAGGCGCGCCGGGGGTTCGTCCGGCCCGACGTCGGCGCCGGGCCCGGTCAGCCGGGCGCACCCGTCCTCCACCTGGGCGGCCTGCGACGTCGACATCCCGCTGCGGTCGACGGCGAGCCGGACGTAGGGCAGGACGCGGGCCTCGACGTACCAGTCGATCCAGCGGGTGCCCTCCGGCGCGGGGTCGTCGCGCATCGGGGCGTCGCCGATCCAGGCGTCCGCGGGACCGTCGGGCGGGGGAGCGCCGAACGCCGGCGCGCCCGCCGCGTGCAGGGCCGCGAGTCCGCGCCCGAACGCCTCGGCCGCCTCCCGCGAGGCCGGCCCCTCGCCGATCGCCTCGCTGACCAGCCACGACTCCTCGATGCCCAGCACCTCGGGCACCCCAGGACCACCGGGGACGGCCAGCCACCGCAGCCCCGCGGCCTCGGCGGCCACGGCGGTGGGCGCGGCGGTCTTGGCGACCACCTCCCGGCCGTCGTCGAGCGTGGCGCGGGTGACGGAACCGAGCGACCGCGTCCGGTCCACCGGGTGCCCGGTGATCCGCGTGACGGCGTCGGCAGCGGCGCTCACCCCTGCTCCCGCACCCAGTCGACCACGCCCGGGGCGGCTGCCTCGATCATGGCCAGCACCTCGTCGAACCCGTCCGGCCCACCGTAGTAGGGGTCGGGGATCTCGGCGGCGTCGGGCGCGTCGGGATCGAAGGCGCGCAGCAGCCGGATGCGGTCGGCGGGGACGCCGGCGCGGCGCAGGTCGCGGACGTGGTCGACCGTGGCGGCGAGGAGCAGGTCGGCGTCGAGCGTGCCCGCGTCGATCTGCCGCGCGACGTGCCCGGTGTCGAGCCCACGGGCGGCGAGGGTCTCCGCGGCGCGCGGGTCCATCGGCTCGCCCACGTGCCAGGGCCCGACGCCCGAGCTGGTGACCTCCGCGCGCTCGGCCAGCCCGGCGTCGGCGAGCGCCGCGCGGAGGACCTTCTCGGCCATGGGGGAGCGGCAGATGTTCCCGGAACAGATGGTCACGACGTGCACGAGGTCCGACACCCCTCCATCGTCCCGGAACGCCCCGGCCGCCCGTCCGGCCCGGGGCGGGGGTGGACCACAATGGCGCCCACCATGGACGCATCCGTCGCCACCGCGATCGCCGCGCTCGAGGCCGCCTACCCGCCCGGCCTGGCCCAGGACTGGGACGCCGTCGGCCTGGTCTGCGGGGACCCCGAGGAGCCCGTGCGCCACGTCGTCGTCGCCGTCGACCCGGCGCCGGCCGTCGTGGACGAGGCCCTCGCCACGGGGGCCGACCTGCTGGTCACCCACCACCCGCTGCTGCTGCGGGGGGTCCACGGGGTGCCGGCCGACGAGCCCAAGGGCGCGGTGGTGCACCGGCTGATCCGGGCGGGCTGCGCGCTGTTCGCGGCGCACACCAACGCCGACGCGGCCTCGCCCGGGGTGTCGGACGCGCTGGCGGACGCGCTCGGGGTCGTCGTCGAGCGCCCGCTCGCTCCCGAGGGCGGCCCGGACGGATCGACCGGTGACGTCGGCATCGGGCGCGTCGGGTACCTCCCGACCCCGGAGCCCTTCGCGGCCTTCGTCACCCGTGTCGCCGAGGCGCTGCCGCCGACGGCGTGGGGCGTGCGCGGCGCGGGCGACCCGGACCGGACGATCCGTCGGGTCGCCCTCTCCGGCGGGGCGGGCGACTCGATGCTCGGCCTGGCCCGCGAGGCCGGCGTGGACGCCTACGTCACCGCCGACCTGCGCCACCACCCCGCCGACGAGCACCTGGCGCGCCCGGGCGCCCCGGCGCTCGTCGACGTCGCCCACTGGGCCTCCGAGCACCCCTGGTGCGCCCAGGCCGCCGCCGTCCTGCGCCGCGCGCTGCCCGGGGTGACTGTGACCGTCTCGACGCGCCGGACCGACCCGTGGACGCTCGGCTCCCCGGTCCCCGCCCCGACGGGTGCCGTCGACCGTGCCCCGGCGCCGGCCGCCCCGCCCTCCCTGTCCGACGCCATCGAAGGAGCCGTCCAGCCATGAGCTCGATGCAGCAGCGAAGGCCGACCCAGCCGTGAAGGCCGCCCCCGCAGCCCAACGCCGGCTCCTCGACCTCGCGGGGGTCGACGCCGAGCTCTCCCGCGCCGACCACCGTCGCCGCACCCTGCCCGAGCAGGTCGCGGTGGAGGAGGCCGAGCGCACGCTGCGCGCGGCGGCCGACGCCGTCGTGGTCGCGCAGACCGCCCTGTCCGACCTCGACCGCGACGTCGCGAAGCTCGACCGCGAGGTCGAGCAGGTCCGCACGCGGGAGACCCGGGACCGGCAGCTGCTCGACAACGGCTCGGTCTCGGCGAAGCAGGCAGGAGACCTGTCCCACGAGCTGGAGTCGCTCGAGCGCCGCCGGGCGGTCCTCGAGGAGGAGCAGCTCGAGGTCATGGAGCGCCAGGAGGCCGCCGGGATCGACCTGGCGCACGAGACCGAGGCGCACGCCACGGCGAAGACCGCCCTCGAGGACGCCGTGGAGCGCCGCGACGGGGTGCTCGGGGACATCGGCGTCCTCGAGGCACGCCGCGGTGAGGAGCGCACGGCGCTGCTGGCCGAGCTGCCCGCGGACCTCGTCGCGCTCTACGACCAGATCCGCGCCAAGGGCGCCGTCGGGGCCGGGGAGCTGACCGGCAACCGGTGCGGAGCGTGCCGGCTGGAGATGGACCGCGCCGAGCTGCGCGACATCCAGGGCGCCGCGCCCGACGAGGTCGTGCGGTGCGACAACTGCGGCGCGATCGTGGTCAGGAAGCCGGTCCCGGGGTCGTCCGCGTGACCGGGAGCGCCGACGCGGCCGGCGCCTGGACCGGGCGCGGGGCCGCGACCCCGACGCGCGTGCTGCTCCTGCGCCACGGGCAGTCGCCGCTGTCGGTGGACCGGCGCTACTCCGGGCGCGGGAACCCGGCGCTCACCGAGGTCGGGCGGGCCCAGGCCGAGGCGGCCGCGGCGTCGGTGGCGGCTCGCT
>JAVXWR010000337.1:0-9422 GCA_032230725.1 Actinomycetota bacterium | reverse complement strand
CCGGCCGCCCCGCCCGCCCGGCGCACGTCGCCGTCGGCGCCCTCGGCGCCGCCCGCACCGGAGCGCCTCGAGGACGCCGCGGACCGCGAGCCCACCGAGCGGATGGCCCACCCCGCGAAGGACACGGCCGAGCCCACCGAGCGGATCGCGCACCCGGCCCGGGACGGCGTCGAACCCACCGAGCGGATGCCGCACCCCACGAAGGAGGCCGCGGAGCGATCCGAAGCTCCCGAGGCCTCCGCCGCGGTCCTCCCGGCCGGGCGTCCTGCCGGGCGCAGTGCGGTCGTGGCCGCCTCCGGCGAGGCCGACGTGGAGTGGGCGGCGACCCGGGCGGCGACCGCCGGGGTGCTCTCCCGTGTCCGCACCCGGTCGCGGGTGCTGCGGCGTCGGTGGACCTGGGGGAGCACGGCACGGTTGTTCGCGGCCGCGATGTCGGTCGTCGTGGTCCTGGTGTGCGGGCTCGGGTGGGGCGCGACGTCGTGGTTCGAGACCGCGGTGCGCCAGATCGCCGCCCTGGACCCGACGTCGAACGCGATCGTCGACCCCGCCGCCCAGGCCGGCGACCAGAACTTCCTCGTGGTCGGCTCCGACACCCGCATGGGCGCGACGCCGACCGAGGACGTCGGCGACCCGAACGACGTCCCCGGCGCCCGGTCGGACACCGTGATGATCGTCCACGTCCCGGCGAGCCGGGTCGGGATGACCGTCGTGTCCTTCCCGCGCGACCTCGAGATCGACCGGCCCGCCTGCGAGCGGTGGGACTCCGTCTCGGGCGCCTACACCCCGCAGACCATCCCCGAGACCCCGCGCGTGAAGCTGAACTCGGCCTACCAGGTGGGCGGTCCCCGCTGCGTCACCAAGGTCGTGCAGCAGCTCTCCGGCCTCGCGGTGAACCACTTCCTCGGCGTGGACTTCTCCGGGTTCAAGGACATGGTCGACGCGGTCGACGGTGTCCCGATCTGCATCGACAAGCCGATGCGCGACACGATCCTCGGCACGGTCGTCCCGAAGGCAGGCACGACGGTGCTCAGCGGGGACCAGGCGCTGAACTTCGTCCGGGCCCGCCACGTCGTCGGCGACCCGACGAGCGACTACGGCCGCATCCACCGCCAGCAGCTCTTCCTCTCCGCCCTGCTGCGCCAGTCGCTCTCGGCGGGCACGCTGCTCGACCTGGGCAAGCTGCAGGCGCTCGTCGGGGCTGTCGGGCGCTCGACCTACGGCGAGAACATCGAGGCCGACCAGCTGCTCTCGCTCGGGCAGTCGCTGTCCGGGCTCGACGCCCACCGCGTCACGTTCACGACGGTGCCGACGACCGGCGTGGCGAACGACCGCGGCAACGAGGTGCTGCGCGCCGCGGACGACCGGGCGCTCTTCGACGCGATCATCGACGACCGCCCGATGCCCGGCCAGCCGGGCTCCGCACCGCCGGCGCCCCCCGCCCCGCCCGTCCCGGCCGCCCGGGTCGCGCTGCGCCTCGTGGACGCCCGCTCCGATGCTGCAGGGGACGCCGATTCCGGGGCGGGCACCACCGCGTCGGGCACCACCGCGTCGGGCTTCCACCGCGACCGGGCCACCTCGACCCCGTCGGAGGCCGACGTCGCGGGTGCGCTGCGCGGCTACGGCTTCACGGTGACCGCCGGGTCTCCCACCTCCGGCGACTCGCGCACCGTCATCCGCTTCACCCCCGACCAGGCCCCGGCGGCGGCGACGCTGCAGCGCGCGGTCCCCGGTGCGGTCCTCACCCCCCAGCCGTCGGGGACCGGCGGACTGGTCCTGCAGCTCGGCGACGACTTCGACGGTCGCGTGCTGGACCCGGCCGCCCCGCCGCCCGCCGCTCCGGCGCCCGCCCTGGTCAGCGCCGCGGACAGCACGTGCGCCTGATCACCGGGGACCGGAAGCCGTTCACCCCTGGTTCACGTCCAGGACGGGTGTCGGCCCCCGCCCCCGCCTAGGGTGCGGCCATGCGCGCGGCCTACCACGAGAAGCTCTCGGGACTCAACGACGAGCTCGCCCAGATGTCCCAGCTGGCCGGCGAGGCCATGAAGAAGGCCACCACCGCCCTGCTCGAGGGCGACCTCGACCTGGCCGAGGAGGTCATCTCCTCCGACACCGACATCGACGCCCTGCGGACCTCCGCGGAGGAGCAGGCCTTCGGCCTGCTGGCCCTGCAGGCGCCCGTGGCAGGCGACCTGCGCTCGGTCATCGCGGCGATCCACTCCGCGGGTGACCTCGAGCGGATGGGCGACCTCGCCCTGCATGTCGCCAAGGCGGCGCGGCGGCGTCACCCCGACCTGGTCCTGCCGCAGGAAGTGGCGCCCTACTTCGCCGAGATGGGCCGGGTCGCCCTCGACCTCGCCCAGGACGCCCGCCGGGTGCTCCTCGACCGCGACATCGAGCTCGCGTTCACCATGGAGTCCGACGACGACGCCATGGACGACCTCCACCGCCACCTGTTCACCGTGATGATGGACAAGGAGTGGCCCCACGGCGTCGCACCGGCCGTGGACGTGACGCTGCTGGGCCGCTTCTACGAGCGGTTCGCCGACCATGCCGTGGCCGTGGCGCGGCGCGTGGTCTTCATGGTCACCGGCAAGATGCCCGACCCGCCACTGGCCTGAGCTCGCCGACCACAGGCACGAACAGCCGGTTCGTCACCATCGAAGGTGACGAACCGACCGTTCATGGTCTCCGGGGGCGGGCCGATCAGCCGAAGCGGCCGGAGATGTAGTCCTCGGTCTCGCGCTCGGTCGGGTTCGAGAAGATCTTCTCGGTGTCGTCGATCTCGACCAGGTGGCCCGGCTTGCCCGTGGCCTCGAGGTTGAAGAACGCCGTCTGGTCGCTCACCCGTGCGGCCTGCTGCATGTTGTGGGTGACGATGACGATCGTGTACTCGCGCTTGAGGTCCCCGATGAGGTCCTCGATCGCGAGCGTCGAGATCGGGTCCAGGGCGGAGCACGGCTCGTCCATGAGGAGCACATCGGGCTGGACGGCGATGGCGCGGGCGATGCAGAGCCGCTGCTGCTGACCGCCGGAGAGGCCGCCGCCGGGCTTGTCGAGCCGCCCGGAGACCTCCTTCCAGAGGTTCGCGCCGCGCAGCGAGGCCTCGCAGACCTCGTCGAGCTTGCGCTTGTCCCGCACGCCCTGCAGCTTCAGGCCGGCGACGACGTTGTCGCGGATCGACATCGTCGGGAACGGGTTCGGGCGCTGGAACACCATGCCGATCGTGCGGCGCACGGCGACCGCGTCGGAGCCGCGGGAGTAGATGTCCTCGCCGTCGAGGAGGATCTCCCCTTCCACCCGCGCGCCGGGGATCTCCTCGTGCATGCGGTTCAGCGTCCGCAGCACGGTCGACTTCCCGCAGCCGGAGGGGCCGATGAACGAGGTGACGGTCCGCGGCGGGACCGAGAGGTTGACGCTCTGCACGGCGTGGAAGTCGCCGTAGTAGATGTCGACGTCCTTGAGGTCGAGACGCTTGGCCACTTCGAGTCCCTTACTTGGAGATCGCCGAGAAGCGGGAGATGAGGCTCGCGAGGAGCTGGAAGATCATCACGATGATGATCAGCGTGAGCGCGCCGCCCCAGATGCGGAGCTGACCGGCGGCCGACGGGTTCGTCGAGAGCTCGGTGTAGATGAGCAGCGGCAGCGAGGCCTGGTTGCCGTTGAACGGGTCGAAGTTGATCGCCCGGGCGTAGCCGACGAGGACGAGGACCGGGGCGGTCTCGCCCATGACGCGCGCGAAGGCCAGCATCACGCCGGTGACGGTGCCCGACAGCGCGGTGGGCAGGACGATCCGCAGGATCGTCTTCCACTTCGGGATGCCGAGCGCGTAGGAGGCCTCGCGCAGCTCGTCGGGCACCAGCGCCAGCATCTCCTCGGTGTTGCGGATGACGACCGGGAGCATGAGCAGGACGAGCGCCAGGCCGACGAGGAAGCCGCTCTGGTCGAGGCCGCCGATCGAGATGAACAGCGCGAAGACGAACAGCGCCGCGACGATCGAGGGCACGCCGGAGAGGATGTCGACCATGAAGCTGGTCGTCCGCGCGAGCGGGCCGCGGCCGTACTCGACGAGGTAGACCGCCGCCAGGATCCCGACCGGCACCGCGATGACCCCGGCGATCAGGGCCTGGATCAGGGTGCCGACGATCGCGTGGTAGACGCCGCCGCGGGTCTCGTCGGGGGTCACGCCGGACAGCGAATGGGTCCACCAGTCGGCCGAGACGATCGCCGGCAGTCCCTTGACGAGCACGCTGACGAGCAACCACACCAGCGGGATGACCGCGATGAGGAACGCCAGGGTGACGAGGACCGTCGCGAGCCGGTCCTTGACCTTGCGGGAGGTGGACACGCTCCGGAAGGTCTCCGGGACTGCGGGACGGTCCGGGGCGTCGAGGGCGCTCGCCATCAGCCGTTCACCTTTCCGCCGGCGACCACACGGGCCAGTGCGTTGACGACGAAGGTCAGCACGAACAGCACCAGACCGGCCGAGATGTAGGCGCCGGTCGGGAGCGGCTGGCTGAACTCCGAGGCGGCCGATGCGATGAGCGAGGCGAAGGTGTACCCGCCGTCGAAGAGGCTGCCGTGCGACGGGCTCGTCGAGGCCCGGATGACGAGCAGGATGGCGATGGTCTCCCCGAGGGCGCGGCCGAGGCCGAGCATCGAGGCCGCGATGAATCCGCTGCGCCCGTAGGGCAGCACAGCCATGCGGATGACCTCCCACCGCGTCGCACCCAGGGCCTGCGCCGCTTCGATCTGGAAGCGCGGGGTCTGGGCGAACACCTCGCGGGTCGTGGCGGTGATGATCGGCAGGATCATGATCGCCAGGATGATGCCCGCGGTGAAGATCGTCCCGGTGAGGACCGGGTTGATGTTGCCTGGCGAGAACAGGAAGAACCAGCCGAGGTAGGTCTGGAGGAACCGGGCGACCGGCTCGACCGCCGGCGCGAGGACGAGGATGCCCCACAGGCCGTAGACGATCGACGGGACCGCCGCCAGCAGCCCGATCACGAACGTGAAGGGCCGCGCCAGGCGCGCCGGGCTGACCTGGGTCAGGAAGAGCGCGATGCCCATGCCGATCGGCATCGCGATGACCAGTGCCAGCAGCGACGACAGCACCGTGACCACGAGCAGGTCGCGGATACCGAAGCGCAGGGTGGCCGCGTCGGTGGTGTTGAACTCGGCGCTCGTGAAGAAGTTGTCGTGGTTCGCGATCAGCGACGGCACGGCCTGCACGATGAGGAACAGGCCGATGAGGGCGACCGCGGCGACGACGACGAGGCCGGAGCCGGTCGTGAGCCCGCGGAAGACGCGCTCTCCGGTGCCCCCGGAACGCACACGCGCGCCGGCCTCGGGCTTGGTCTCGGTCACGGTCACGGTGGTCATGGTGGCCGATCCGCTCGGGGTGTCCTGGGGTTCAGGGGCCTCCGAGTCGGTTCGCGCCGTGGTGCGTTCGCTCACGATTCTCCGGATCCGCCTCGTCGGGGGGGGTCGTGCCGGGCGGGCCCGACCGGCAGGTGTTCCCGGCCGGGCCCTGCTCCGATTCAGGAGATCGCGTTGACCGAGGTCGTGAGGCGCTGCTTGAACGCGTCCGGGACCGGGACGTAACCGCCCTGGGTCAGCGTGCCCTGGGCCTGCGGGGAGAGGGCGGTCTGCAGGAACGCCTTCACCGCCTGGCCGGTCTGCGGGTCCGCGTACTTGGTGCAGACGATCTCGTAGGTCGCGAGCGCGATCGGGTAGGCGCCCGGCGTCGCCGTCGTGTAGAGGCTCGACAGGTCGAGGGACAGGTCGCTGCCCTGGCCGGTGACCTTGACCGTGTCGACCGCCTTCGCGACCGCGTCGGTCGACAGCGCGACGGGCTGGCCGCCGCCCGAGTTGATGATGCTCGCGGTCGGCAGCTGGGCCTTCTGCGCGAAGGACGCCTCAATGTAGGCGATCGAGTTCGGCGTGTTCTTCGTGGCGTCGGTGACGCCCTGGCTGCCCTTCGCGCCGGCGCCGGTGCCGCCGTTGAACGTCTGCGTCGACGGCTTGGCGTAGGCGTTGTTCGACGCGGCGTTGAGGTAGGTCTGGAAGTTCTGCGTGGTGCCCGACTCGTCCGAGCGGAAGTTCACGACGATCGGCGCGGCGGGCAGGTTCTTGCCCGGGTTCAGCGCGGCGATCGCCGGGTCGTTCCACGTCTTCACCGTGCCGTTGAAGACCTTGGCGAGCGTCGCGCCGTCGAGCGCGAGGTCGGTCACGCCGGCGACGTTGTAGGCGATCGCGATCGGGCCGAAGACCATCGGGAGGTTCAGCGGCGTCGAGGCGCAGCGCTGCTGGGCCTTCGCCGTCTCGTCGGGCTTGAGCGCCGCGTCCGACCCGGCGAAGTCCGTCTGGCCGCCGGTGAAGTCGTTGCGCCCGGCGCCGGAGCCGCTGGCGGTGTAGTTGACCGTCTGCCCGCTGCACGTCTGCTCGAACGTGTTCACGAAGCCCGTGATCGCGTTCGCCTGGGCGGTCGAGCCGCTGGCCTTGAGCGCCTGCTTGCCGCCGCAGGTGACCCCGGACGCCTGCGGGGTGGACCCGCCGGAGTTGTCGTCACTGCCGCACGCGCTGAACAGGAGCGCCCCGGCCGCGATCAGACCGATCGCCGCTGCGCGCCGCTGGTACCTCACAGAAATCCTCCGTCTCGTCCTCGTCCCAGAGCCGGTCGAGTGGCGATCTGGGCGGATGGGTCGACACGGACCGCGTCGACCGCAGCGGAGGTTATGCGGGGCGGGTGGACGAGTGACGCTGGCGAGGTGAACGAGGGATGAACAGGCCCGGTTGCGCCCCACCGATCGGGGCGAGCCTCGTCACAGCAGGTCAGCGAGGTCGGAGACCGAAGGACACGTCCGTGGCGTCGACCTCGAACCCGAGCCGGCGATAGGTCGCGACCGCCGGGGCGTTGTCCGCCTCGACGTAGAGGACCACCTCGTCCAGGCCCCGCCCCGCGAGGTGGTGGAGCCCCGCGAGGGTCAGCGCGCCGCCGAGCCCGCGCCCCTGCGCGTCCGGGTCCACCCCCACCACGTAGACCTCGCCGACCGGACCGCCGTCCCGCGCGCCGTCGGGATGGACCTTCGTCCAGTGGAAGCCGAGGAGCTCCCCCGACCCGTCCTCCCGCGCCAGCAGGAACCCCTCGGCGTCGAACCAGGGTTCCTGCTCGCGGCGCGCGACGTCGTCGACGGTCATCGTCCCCTGCTCGGGGTGCCAGGCGAAGGCGCGGGCGTTGACGGCGACGACGTCGGGCTCGTCCTGCCCGACCCGCAGCGGGCCGATGGTCACGCCCTCGGCCGGTCGCTGCGCCGGGAGCGGGTCCGCGTCGGCGGGGCGGCGCATCATCCACAGCTCACGGTCGCGCGTCAGGCCGAGGGCGGTGGCCAGCTCGGTGGTCCCCGGGCGCTCGCCGTGCGCCCACACCCGCGCGTGGCCGGGGCGGACCGCCGGGTCGTCCAGGATCGTGCGTGCGAGCGCCGCCGCGATGCCGTGGCGGCGCGCGGTCGGCGCGACCCCGAGCTCGACGACGACGTCGTCGGGCACGCCGGCGTCCACGTGAGCCCACGCGGCGAGGGCACCGTCGTCGGCGCGCACCACGAGGTGCCGACCGTGGCCGGTCGGGGTCGCGAGGTCGAGCAGAGCCGCCTCGGACCACGCCGACACCCCGTCCGCGTGCTTCACCGCCGTCACCAGGCGCTCGATCTCCGCGCGGTCCCCGTCGGTCGGCTCGATCCACTGCGGCCCGGTCCACCGGGGTGCGGGGCTCGTCACGGCGCGCGACGCTACCCCGCCTCCCCGGCGGCCCCGGGTGTCCTGGTCAGGCCCCGCCGGCCCACGCCGCGGGCCGGACCACGCGGGCGTCGTCGGCGGTGTCCCAGGAGCGGACCCGGCCGGGCTCCTCGTCGTCGGTGCCCTCGTCCAGCGACAGGCTCGACGACCCCGTCTCGGTGGAGGACGCGAGCACGCCGCGCACCGGCCGGACGAACTTGTAGCCGACGTTGCGGACGGTGCCGATCAGCTGCTCGTGCTCCGCGCCGAGCTTCGCGCGCAGCCGCCGGACGTGCACGTCCACGGTGCGCGTCCCGCCGAAGAAGTCGTAGCCCCAGACCTCCTGCAGCAGCTGGGCGCGGGTGAAGACGCGGCCGGCGTGCTGCGCGAGGTACTTGAGGAGCTCGAACTCCTTGTAGGTGAGGTCCAGCGGACGACCGCGCAGCCGCGCGGTGTACGTGGCCTCGTCGATCACCAGCTCGCCGAGGACCAGAGCGCCCTCGCCGCTCGCGCTGTCGGACGAGCGACGGGCCCGCAGGAGGCGCAGCCGGGCGTCGACCTCGGCGGGGCCCGCGCCGGGCAGGAGCACCTCGTCCACGCCCCACTCGAGGCTGACGGCGACGAGGCCGCCCTCGGTGAGCACGGTGATGACCGGGACGTCGAGACCGGTCGAGCCCAGGAGGCGGCAGAGGCTCCGGGCGGCGGCGAGATCGTGCCGGGCATCGACGAGGACGGCATCGTGCGGTCCGGCGTCGAGGAGCGCGGCCACTTCGGGCGCCGCGGTCCGGAGCCCGTGGGGTAGCAGGGTCAACGACGGCAGCACTGACGTCGGTTCGGGGTCGGCGGTGAGCAGCAGGAGCTCCACGCGTGTCTCCCTCCACAGTCGTGGTGAGCACCCTAGCCCGGTTCACCGCGCTGTCACCCGGTCGCGCGTTGCATGTCACGTGGGACTCCCCGGTCGGTCGGCCCGCACCGGGTCCCGGCTCCCCTCCCCGGCCCGCGGTCGCCGCTGCCTAGGCTGGTCCGTGTGCGGACGGGCAGGTCCGCACGACGATCGTGAGGGGGGTGGCGCGTGGCTCCGGCTGGTGGCGTCGTGCCGGATAGGACGCCGGGACCCGGGGCAGGTGGACGATGACGGCCGCCGTCGTCACTCTCGCCGTCGTCGTCGTGGCCGGGGCGGTCGTCCTCGCCGTCGGGCTGCTGCGGAGGCGCCGCGCGCCGGAGGCCGGACCCGGCGGCCCCGAGGGTGCCGGGACACCCGCCGTCGGGATCCCCGTCGTCACCGGGACGCTGCCCGCCGACCTCGCCCCACGGGACGGCCGGCTGGTCCTGCTGCAGTTCTCCTCGGCGTTCTGCCGCTCCTGCCGCGACACCCACGGGGTGCTCGACGACGTCGCCGCGGAGCTGCCCGGCCTGGTCCACCGCGACGTCGACCTGGCCTCGCGCCCCGAGCTGGTGCGCCCGCTGCGCCTCGACCGGACGCCGACGACGTTGCTGGTGGACGGGCGGGGGCGGGAGCTGCTGCGCGTGAGCGGGGTGCCGCGGCGGGCGGCGCTGGTCAGCGCGATCGAGCCGCACCTCCCGCCGAGGGATTGATCCTCCTCACGGATGACCTCGGCGGGTCCGTTTCGGTAGCGTGACCGCCGTGGACG
>JAVXWR010000325.1:0-4695 GCA_032230725.1 Actinomycetota bacterium | reverse complement strand
GCGGTGCCGTTCGAGCTCGGGCTGGGCGAGACGGAGTCGGTCGGCGACGAGGGCGGGACGATCCCGCCCGCCTCCGACGGGTCCGGTACCGCGCCCGCCGCGGCGGCCGGGGTCGCCGTCGACGGGGCGTCCGCGGCCGCGGGCGCCGGCTTGGGTCGCGGTGCCGGCGGAGGCGGCGGCGGGAGCTCGGGCGCCTTGCGCGTCGCGACGATCGCGATGCCCGCTCCGAGGATGCCGAGCACGATCCACAGGCCCCAGCGGCGGCGCTTGGTCTCCTGCGGCTCGATGCGGGCCGCGAGGTCCTGGCGCACCCCGGTCAGCCCGCCCTCGAGGGTCCCGCGGACCGACTCACCGAGGTCACGCAGCTCGCCGACGCTGCTCGGGAGCGGCGAGGACTCGAGGGCCTTGCGGGCCTCCTTGACGCTGGTCGGCACTGAGGACGACTCGAGGGCCTTCCGCGCGTCCTTGGCGTACGAGCCGCCGAGGTCGCGGAGCTCGCCGACGCTGCTGGGCAGGGGCGAGGACTCGAGGGCCTTGCGGGCCTCCTTGACGCTCGTGGGCACCGAGGACGACTCGAGCGTCTTGCGGGCGTCCTTCGCGTACGCCCTGGCCTGCTTGCGCGCCTGCTTGGCGGCCTGGTTGGCGCGCTTGCGCCCCTCGGCGCGCGCCTCCTCGGCGCGCTTGCGTGCCTCGCCCTGCGCCTCCTGAGCGCGCTGACGGGCCTCCTTGCGGGCCTCGAGCACGCGCTGACGCGCGTCGTCGGCGGCCTTGCGCACGTCCCGACGAACCTCGGCGCGCTTCTTCGCGCCCTGCTTGCGGGCCTTCTCACGGTCCTTGCGTGCCTGGGCGGCCGCCTTCTCCGCGTGCTTGGCCGCCTTCTTGCGCGCGCGGCGGCCCTCCTTGCGCAGATCGTCCAGGTCCGACCTGGCACCGATCACGGTCTTGCTGGTCAACGGCGACACCTCACTCCTCGGTGGCGGCTCATCATGCCGCCATCCCCTTGCCTGCAAGTGCCCGACCCGCCGGTGCGTCACACCCGCTCGGCCGTCGGTGGCACGATGACCACCGTGACGAATGCCGAGAGCGGGCCGACCGCGACGCTGCACACCTCGAACGGCGACATCACCGTGAACCTCTTTCCCGACCAGGCGCCGAAGACCGTGGCGAACTTCGTCGGGCTGGCGACGGGCGAGGGCCAGTACAGCGAGCCGAACGCGAAGGGCTCCGCCAGCGGGCCGTTCTACGACGGCACCATCTTCCACCGGGTCATCGCCGGATTCATGCTCCAGACCGGGGATCCCACCGGAACGGGGCGCGGCGGGCCGGGCTACAAGTTCGCCGACGAGTTCCACCCGGACCTGCGCTTCGACCGGCCCTACCTGCTCGCCATGGCGAACGCAGGGCCCGGGACCAACGGCTCCCAGTTCTTCATCACGGTCGCGCCGACCACGTGGCTCAACCGCAAGCACACGATCTTCGGCGAGGTCGCCGACCAGGCCTCGCGCGACGTCGTCGACGCCATCGCCGCCGCCCCGACGGGCCCCGGCGACCGCCCGGTGTCCGACATCGTGATCGAGACCATCGAGGTCTCCGGCTGACGGCGAGAATCCGACCCCGCCGTCACCGGACGGCCCGGACAATGGGCGCATGAGCGTTCCCGCGGGCGGCCCGCCCCAGGCGGAGACCCACGTCTGCGTCCGTCACCCCGACCGGCCCACCGGGCTGCGCTGCACCCGCTGCGACCGGCCGGCCTGCCCGCAGTGCCTCCGCGAGGCGCCCGTCGGGATGCAGTGCGTCGACTGCGTCTCGGCGGGGGCGCGCAGCACGCCCCGGGCGCGTTTCCGGCGTGCGAGCACACCGGTCGTCGTCCCCACCCTCATCGCGATCAACGTCGCGGTCTTCGTGCTGACCGTGGTCAACGCCGGCAGCGTGGCCGACAACGCCTCGGGGTCGCTGTTCGCGGCCACGGCCCTCGCGCCGGTCCAGGTCGCGGGGGGTGGCTGGTGGCGGCTCGTGACGTCGGGCTTCCTGCACATCGGGCTGTTGCACCTGGTGTTCAACATGATCGCGCTGTGGTTCATCGGTCGTGACGTCGAGCTGGTGCTCGGCCGGCTGCGCTTCTCGGTGCTCTACGGCGTCTCGCTGCTCGGCGGCTCGGCCGCGGTCATGCTGTTCGGCAATCCGGTGGGCCAGGTGGCGGGCGCGTCCGGCGCGATCTTCGGCCTGATGGGGGCGCTGATCGTGCTGCTGCGGCGTCTGCAGCTGCCGATGACCTCTGCCCTGGTCATCGTCGGCCTGAACGTCGTGCTCTCGCTGACCGTGCCCGGCATCTCGCTGCTCGGCCACCTCGGCGGCCTGGTCGTCGGCGTCGTCGTGGCGGCCGGGATGGTCCACGGCCCCGCGCGCTCACGCCCGGCCGCGGGCCTCGTCGTCGCCGGGGGCGTCCTCGCCGTCCTCGTCGTCGCGATCCTGCTGCGCAACGTGTCCTTCGGGTCCGTCGTGTGCGACTCCGCCACCGTCTGCCGCCGGGGCGCCTGAGCCCGGCGGTCGTGGACGCAGTCGCCCGACGTCGGCACGGTGTGCCTGGAGCGCCTCGGCGACGTCGCCCGGGTCGGTGCCCAGCTCCAGGCGGCCGAGCACGAGCAGCCGCTCGCCGCCGTCGTCGTCGCGCGCGTCGATCTCGAGGTAGGCCGCCGGGAGCCCGAGGCGGCGCATCCGCACGACCCGCACGGCGTCGACGCGGGCCCACGGCCACCGCCGCGTGCCCAGCGCGCCGCGCAGGACCAGGGCGTCCTCGTCGGCGGCCAGCCGGGGGCGGGCGCGCAGCCCGACGAGTGCCGCGGCGCCGACGACGACGCCGGCCACCCCGAGCAGGAGCCGTCCGGGCGCGTCGAGGGCGCCGGTGGACGCGCCCAGCGCCACCCACGCGAGCAGGCCGACCGCGCCCAGCAGGCCGAGGACGACCGCCGGGACCGGCGCGGCCCACTGCCTGGGGACGACGGTCGGGGCGTCGTCAGGATTGTCCACAGGCTCCGTCCACACTGGGGACGAATGACATCGATGTAGTTCGTGTCCGGGGTCAGCGCCACTTCATGGTCATGAGCAGGGCGATCACGACGAGCCCGAACCCGATGAGGAAGTTGTAGCCCCCGAGCTGGGCCATGAAGGGGATGGACTCGCCCGCGAGGTAGTTCACGACCAGCCACGCGAGCCCGACGAGCCCGATCGCCAGCATGATGACGACGTAGGCCGGGTGCGACGGCCCCGCCGTCGTCGCGGCGGCGGCCCGCGGGGGCGGGGTGTAGGCCGGCTTGCGGCGGACCTTGGACTTCGGCACGGCATGCTCCGCTCGGACGCTGACCGGTGTCGGGCCCACGGTAGCCCAGCCCGCCCCCCGGTCCGACCCGCGCCGTCCGGTGCGACCGTAGGGTGGACGGCGTGCGGGTCCTCGTCGTCGACAACTACGACAGCTTCGTCTACAACCTCGTCCAGTACCTCGCCCAGCTCGGGGCCGAGCCGGTCGTGCGCCGCAACGACGCACCCGACGTCGTGGCCCTCGCCGGAGAGGTGGACGGGGTGCTCGTCAGCCCGGGTCCGGGGACGCCGGACGACGCGGGCCGCAGCGTCGAGATCATCGAGCGCTGCGCGGGCGAGCGCCGTCCGATGCTCGGGGTCTGCCTGGGCCACCAGGCCCTCGGCGCGGCCTTCGGCGCCGTGGTCGAGCGTGCGCCCGAGCTGCGCCACGGCAAGACCTCGACCGTGCACCACGGGGGCGCCGGCGTGCTGGCCGGCCTCCCCGACCCGTTCACCGCCACGCGGTACCACTCGCTCACCGTGCGCCCGGACTCGCTGCCCGACGAGCTCGAGCCCACCGGCTGGACCACCGACGGTGTGCTCATGGCGATGCGGCACCGGAGCCTGCCGCTCGAGGGCGTGCAGTTCCACCCGGAGTCGGTGCTCACCGAGGACGGGCACCGGATGCTGGCGTCGTGGATGGCCGCGTGCGGTCACCCGGTGGCGGAGACGCTCGTCGAGGATCTCGTCCGGGACGTCCGCGCCCTGGCGCTGGGTGCGCTACCGCGCTCGTGAGCACTTTCGGTGGCTATAGCGACCGAAAGTGCTCACGCGGCGAAGCCACCTAGTTCGGGAACAGCCCGCCGTTGCCGCCGAAGACCCCGCCGGTGGTCCCGGTGCCGCTCCCGTCGCCGCCGTTGTAGCGGCCCACGGTCACCGTGATCGTGTCCTTGGCGCCGGCCTGGCTGCCCGCCGTGGGGCTCTGGCTCAGCACCTTGCCGTCCTGGTTCGGGTCACCGACGTCGGTCGGGTTGGTCTGCAGGTTCCCGGTGAACCCGGCCGCGGCCAGCGCGGACAGCGCGTCGGCCTGCGACTTCCCGAGGATCGAGGGCACCTGCAGCTGGTTGCCCCTGGACACCGAGAGCGTGACCTTCGAGCCCTGCGCGACCGTCGAGCCCGCCGCCGGCGAGGTGGAGGTCACCGTGCCGGCCTTCCCGCCGCCGTCGGACTGCGTGACGGTGACGGTGAGGCCGACGCCCTCGAGGGTCTGCGTCGCGGTGGCCTGGTCCTGGCCGGTGACGTCGGGCATGCGCAGCGTCGGGCGCGCCTGGCCGACGGTGAGCTGGATCGCCGTGCCCGGGGGGACCGGGGTCTGCGGCGCCGGGTCCTGGGCGAGCACCT
>JAVXWR010000302.1:0-2666 GCA_032230725.1 Actinomycetota bacterium | reverse complement strand
CGCGTGACACGCCGCGACCGCGGCGGCGACCTCGGGGCGGGGCGGGTCCAGCAGCCCGACCAGCCCGAGCAGGGTCAGTCCGGGGGCTTCGGCCCCGTCGCGATCCGGCGGGGCGGTCGCGGTCCAGTCGCGGTGGGCGACCGCGAGGACCCGCAGTCCCTGGCTGGTCATGGAGGCGACCGCGGCGGTCAGCGCCGAGGTCTGCGCGTCGTCGGTGACACACAGGGGGAGCAGCGCCTCCGGGGCTCCCTTGACGTGCACCCGCAGCCCGGTGCCCACGTGGTCGAGGGTGGCCATCAGACGGCGGCGCGGGTCGAAGGCGAACAACGCCTCCCGCTCGGCGTCACGAGCGGTCGCCTCGAGCCCGACGCCTGCGGCGAGGGCCATGTCGAGCAGCGCGAGCTCGGTGGGGTCGCCGGTGCGGGCCACGGCGTCGGCGGTGGAGCAGCGGGTGGCGGCGTCGGCGAGATCGTGGTCGGGGGTCGCCACGACGGCTCCGTCGGCGTCGCGGACCTGCGCGACGGTCATCGAGTTCGCGGTCAGGGTGCCGGTCTTGTCGGTGCAGATGACGGTGATCGAGCCGAGGGTCTCGACGGCGGCGAGCTGCTTGACC
This sequence comes from Actinomycetota bacterium, assembly GCA_032230725.1. GTDB lineage: Bacteria > Actinomycetota > Actinomycetes > Mycobacteriales > Pseudonocardiaceae > Actinomycetospora. Next base: position 2,053 of record JAVXWR010000302.1, on the reverse strand, counting down.
AGCGCTCCCCGCCCGGCCATCGTCCGCACCCCCGCAGCCAGCGCGAGGGTGATGGTGGGCAGCAGGCCCTCGGGGACGTTCGCCACGAGCAGCCCGACGGCGAACACGAGGGCCTCGGGCCAGCTCAGGCCCGCGTACACCCCGAGCGGGAGGAACGCGATCCCGACACCGACCGCGACGACGGCGATCAGGTAGGTCACGCGACGCACCTGGCGTTCCAGCGGGCTGTCGCCGGCGCGACGGGGCCCGGACAGGGCCGCGATCCGCCCGATCTCGGTGTGCGCGCCGGTGGCGTGCACGACCGCCTCCGCGGAACCACCGACGCATCCGGTGCCGCTGAACACCAGCACGGGGGAGTCGAGGGGACGGACGGCGTCGTCCACGGCGCCCGCGACGCGCTCGACAGGTGCGGACTCCCCGGTCAGCGCCGAGGCGTCGATCTCGAGACCCCCCGACAGCAGGCGGGCGTCCGCACAGAGCCGGTCGCCCTCGACGAGCACCAGGACGTCCCCGGGGACCACATCGGTCGCCGCCGCCGAGCGGAGCACCCCGCCGCGGCGGACCTGGGTGTGCGGGGGCAGATAGCGCCCGAGCGCCTCGACGGCGCGGCCGGCCTGCCGTTCCTGGACGAACGCGACCAGCGCGTTGAGCAGCACCACCGCCACGATGGCCCAGGCCAGCGCCGGGGTCCCCGCCACGACGGAGAGCACCGCGGCGAGCAGGAGCAGCACGGCCAGCGGCTGGGTGAACTGGCGGGCCAGGGCGCGGGGCCACGTCCGGCTCGTCCCGGCCGTCAGCGTGTTCGGGCCGTAGCGCTCCAGGCGACGGACAGCCTCCCGTTCCGAGAGTCCCTCGGGGCGGGAGCCGAGGTCGCGCAGCAGCCGGGTGATCGGTTCCCGCGGGTCGGGTGGCGCTCCCGCCGGGGAGGTCTCCGTCGGCGGAGGCATGGTCGGTGCGGACACGGACGTCCTCTCAGGACACGGCGCGGGTGGTTCTGCGTCAGCGCCGGTCGGGACCGGACCCGTTCCCGGACGGGGCCAACGGCTCCGGCAGTCCGGCGGCGGCGGGCGGGATGGCGATCGGTGCCGCGGAGTCGGCGATCGGTGCCGCGGGGTCGGCGAGCAGCGCCGGAGGGTCGGCAACGGTCTCGGTCCCGATCTGCGACCCGGCGTCGGGCCGGGTGGCGGTGGCGTGCTCGAAGAAGCGCAGTAGCTCGACGGGGAAGGGCATGACCAGGGTGCTGTTCTTCTCGGCGGCCACGTCGGCCACGGTCTGGAGCAGTCGTAGCTGCATCGCCCCGGGGGTCTCGGCCATGGTGCCCGCGGCTTGGGCGAGTTTGGTGGAGGCCTGGAACTCGCCGTCGGCGGCGATGACCCGGGCGCGGCGTTCCCGTTCGGCTTCGGCCTGGGCGGACATGGAGCGGCGCATCGTCTCGGGGAGCGCGATGTCCTTGACCTCGACGCGGTCGATGGTGATGCCCCAGTTCTCGGTGGGCGCGTCGATGACGTCGCGGAGCTCGGTGTTGATCTGGTCGCGGTCGGAGAGCAGGGTGTCGAGCTCGGCGCGGCCGATCACCGATCGCAGTGAGGTCTGGGCGACCGTGGAGGTGGCCTGGACGTAGTCCTGGATGTTGATGACGGCCTTGACCGGGTCGTCGACGCGGAAGTAGACGACGGCGTCGACGTCGACGGTGACGTTGTCGCGGGTGATGGCGCCCTGTTTGGGGATGTCGAGGACCACGGTCTGGATCGAGACCTGGGTCATCCGGTCGACGAAGGGGACGAGTACGTGCAGGCCGGGTTGGCGTACCGCCTCCCGCAGCCGACCCAGGCGCAGGACCACGCCGCGCTGGTACTGCTGGACCAGTCGCAGGCTCGACCCGGCCAGGATCGCGAGCACGATGACGACGATCAGGATGGGAAGGACGACGTCCACGGGTCAGACTCCTCGGCGGGATCGCGCAGGGGGATCACCGGGGTCCGGGGCAACACCGTTCGTGCCCTCGACGCTACGCCGGGCCACCCCGACACGGGGACCGGTGCGCCAGCCGGTC
>JAVXWR010000252.1:0-5490 GCA_032230725.1 Actinomycetota bacterium | reverse complement strand
TGCGTGACGAGCTCGCCCGCATCTCGCTGCCGCTGGGCACCGACGAGGTGCCGTCCCAGGCCGAGCTGCGGATCGCCCAGGCGCAGCTGCTCGGCTGGCTGGAGGGGCTCTTCCACGGCATCCAGAGTGCCGTGCTCGCCCAACAGCTCTCGGCGCGGGGTCAGCTCGAGCAGATGCGCGGCCGGGGTGGCGCCCTGCCCGAAGGTGCGGTCGAGGGCGGCCAGTTCGGCGGTCAGTACCTCTGATCCGCCGGTACGGCGCAGACTCAGGCCTCCAGGACCACGTCACCGGTCGTGCGGCGGAGGGCGGAGCGGCGCTCGTCCTCGGTCAGTCCGCCCCACACGCCGTAGGGCTCGCGGGTCGCGAGGGCGTGGCGGCGGCACGGCTCCAGGACGGGGCAGCTCATGCAGACCTTCTTCGCCTGGCTGGCGCGCTGCTCCCGACGCGGGCCGCGCTCGCCGTCGGGGTGGAAGAAGAAGCTGGAGTCCATGCCCCGGCAGGAGCCGTGCAGCTGCCAGTCCCACTCGTCGATGATCGGTCCGGGAAGCAGACGCACATCGGCCACGAAAACCTCCGGTCGGGAGAAGGAGCGCGCGCGGCGTTCCGGGGGGTCGAGACGGTGTGGCCCGACCCGGGCGTGGCGGGTATAGCCAGCGACCGGGGCCGACAAACCCCGTCATCCGTCACCTGGTCGGACGCGACCTTTCGAGCGGTCGTCGAGGGGGCCTCTCGCCCGGTCGAGCGGTCACCCACCGCGGACCGCCGCCGCCCGGCGACCCTGCGTCGCGGGTAAGGTCCGGACAGTGGGTTATCGTGCGGCCGCACTGGCGTCACCGCAGCCCAGGGAGATCCAAGAGGAGTGCTGTGCATGTCCGAGAGCGCGGGTAACGGGGGGCGCGAGGTCGTGGCGACGGAGGACGACTTCTCGACCGAGGAGCCGATGGGGGTCGAGGTCGAGCGCTCCGGTGACACGTCGGTGATCCGGCTGTCCGGGGAGATCGACATGCTGACGACGCCGGCGCTGCGCGCCAAGGTCAGCGAGGAGCTGGCGGCCGGGCTCACCACGCTCGTGCTCGACATGCTCGCGGTGGAGTTCCTGGGGTCCAGCGGCCTCGCGCTGCTCGTCGAGGCCCTCGACGAGTCGCGCAACCGCGGCGTCGTCCTGCGCCTGGTCGCGGACAGCCGCCCGGTGAGCCGGCCGCTGCAGGCCACCGGCCTGACGGACCTGTTCGAGATCCATCCGACGGTCGAGGAGGCGCTGGCCGCCTGACGCGGCCCGCCCCGGGACCGGACGCCCCGCGAGGGACCGACGGACACGCTCGTCGGCCGGTGGTGACCGGCGACGCGTGCGCCGATACGGTGACGCAGCGATCGGCGTACCGGTCCGACGCCGGCCGTGGCCCCGGCCCGGACGACACCGCCGGACACGCCCCATCGACCCGCCGCGAACGGAGACCCGCAGTCGTGCAGACGCCCGAACCGCAGCAGCGTGAGCGCGTGCCGGAGGTCCCCGCCCCCGGAGCGGCGAGCGAGGTCGACGGCCTGCCCGCGGCGTGGGACCTCGCCGAGGTGCCGAGCCCGGTCGAGGTGCGGGTGCACGCCGACCCGGCCCTGATCCCGTCGGTGCGCGCCGTGGCCGCCGACCTCGCCGCGCGGGCCGACTTCGATCTCGACGCCGTGTCCGACCTGCGGATGGCGGTCGACGAGGCCTGCTCGGCGCTCGTCCCGCTCGCCGCGCCCGGCGGGCAGCTGCGCTGCGCGTTCACCGTCGCCGACGGCCGGATCGCGGTCGTCGCGCGTGTCCCGATCGAGACGACCACCGAGCTGCGCCAGGACACGTTCGGCTGGCGGGTGCTCGACACCCTCACCGATTCCGCCGAGGTCCTCGGCGGCGGCAACGGCGAGTGGATCGGCATCCGTCTGCTCAAGGACCGGACGACGACGTGAGTGCGCCGGCCGGGGAACAGCGCGGGGACGACTCCTACGGCCACCTCACGCCGATGCTCATCGAGCACGCGAACCTCCCGGCGGACGACCGCCGCCGCGAGGCACTCCGCGACCGCCTGGTCGAGGGCTACCTGCCGCTCGCCCGGCACATCGCGCGCCGGTTCTCCCAGCGCGGCGAGCCGCAGGAGGACCTCGAGCAGGTCGCGACCGTCGGGCTGATCCACGCCGTCGACCGTTTCTCCCCGGAGCGCGGATCGGACTTCCTCTCCTACGCGGTGCCCACCATCACCGGCGAGGTCCGCCGCTACTTCCGCGACAAGGCCTGGTCCACGCGTGTCCCGCGGCGGCTCAAGGACCTGCGCCTCGCGATCGGTTCGGCGATGCCCGCGCTGTCCCAGGAGCTGGGCCGCGCCCCCACGGCGGGCGAGCTCGCCGAGCGGCTCACCCGCCCGCGGGAGGAGATCCTCGAGGCGCTCGAGGCGGCGAACGCGTACCGGTCGAGCTCGCTGGACGACATGCTCGTCGACGACCCCTCCTCCGGGCGGCTCGCCGACGTCCTCGGCACCGACGACGACGAGCTCGCCCAGGTCGAGCACCGCGAGACCGTCCAGCCCGCGCTGCGCCGGCTGCCCGAGCGCGAGCGCACGATCGTGATGCTGCGCTTCTTCGGCGGGATGACGCAGACCCAGATCGCCGAGCGCGTCGGGGTCTCGCAGATGCACGTCTCCCGCCTGCTCACCCGCACCTTGGCGACGTTGCGGCAGGATCTGACCGAGTAGGTGCGCTTCGCGCTTGTGAGCACTTTTCGCTGTTATAGCAGCGATTAGTGCTCACGAGCGCGTCAGCGCACCTGGTGTCCCTCGCCGTCGTGACGGGTCCGGCCGGTCCTCGCGAGGAGCTCGAGCAACGGCACCGCGACCCGCCGCGTCGTGCCCAGCGCCTGGCGCGCCGCCGAGACCGTGAACGGCTGCTCGAGGGTGGCGAGCACGGCCATCGCACGGTCCGGCGCGTCGGGCGCCAGGTAGATCCCGTCGGCGATCCGGACCAGCTCGCCCGCACGCACCGCTGCGCCGAGCTGCTTGGCGCCCAGCCCGAGCTCCGCCAGGCGGCCCGCCTCCGGGGCCGCGAACGGCGACGCCCCGAGGTCCTCGCGGACCTCGGCCAGCGCCTTGCGGACCGCCGGCGGCAGCCCGCCGTCGCCCCGGCGCAGGATCCGCCCGCCGTCCTCGGCGAGATCGTCGGACGCCGGACGACGCGCCAGGACCAGGGTGAGCAGCCGCGGATCCGGCAGGTCCAGCGCGCGGGCCGCCGCCCGGGTGGGCAGGCCCGGGTCGAGCGGATCGGCGGCGGCGTGCTCGGCGACGGCCTCGACGAGCCGGACCGCGAGCCCGTCGAGGTGCTCGGGGTCGACCAGCCATCCCGCCGCCTCCGGGGCCTTCGGCGGTGCCGACGCGAGCCCCAGCCCCGCGAGGTCGGCCACCCGCAGGAACCGGCGCCGCCGGAGCTCGGTCGCGGGGTCGGGCGCGCCGGAGCTCTGGGCGAGCTGCCCGGCCCGACTGCGCGCGGCACCCCGGCGACGCAGCTCCGGCGGGCGCACGTCGAGCACCGTCACCCCGCCGAGGACGGCGTGCGCGCCGGGGTCACGCAGCAGCGCGCGGTCCCCGGGACGCAGCGGCAGCGGTGCGCGCAGGGTGAGGCGCAACGTGCGGGTGCCCGGTTCCGCGTCGTCGCCCGTGACGGCGTCGGGGGCGTCCTGGCGGGAGAGCGGACGCACGCGGGCCGCCACGGCCGCCGACCCGACGTGCAGCATCACCTCGGCGGGCAACCGGTCGTCGGCCCGCCGCGGGCCGGGGCCGCGGGGCGGGTGGAGCCGGACGTCGACGACCCCCGTGGGCAGCCACCGCTGCGGGGTGAGCAGCGCGTCCCCGCGGTGCAGCGCCTCGAGCGGGACCCCGCGCAGGTTCACCGCCAGCCGCGAGACGCCCGGCGCGGTCTCCACCGGCTCGCCGAGCGTCTGCAGCCCGCGCACCGCGACCGTCCGCTCGCCGTCGTGACCCGCGAGGACCAGCTCGTCGCCCACCGACACCCGTCCCGCCCCGAGCGTGCCCGTGACCACGGTGCCCGCCCCGCGGATGGTGAAGGCGCGGTCGACCCAGAGCCGGACGTCGCCGTCCGGGTCGGGCTCCGGGAGCCGGCGGGCCAGGGACCCCAGCGCGGCGCGGAGGTCGTCGAGGCCCGCGCCGGTCGCCCCGGACACGCACACGGCGGGGAGCCGGCCCAGGCCCGACTCCGCGAGGTGCTCCAGGGCCTCGTCGCGCGCGAGCTCGGGATCGGCGAGGTCGGAACGGGTCACGACGAGCACCCCCTGGCGGACGCCGAGCGCGTGCAGCGCGTCGAGGTGTTCCCCGGACTGCGGCATCCAGCCCTCGTCGGCGGCCACGACGAACATCGTCGCCGGGACCGGGCCGACCCCGGCGAGCATCTGCGTCACGAAGCGCTCGTGGCCGGGCACGTCGACGAACGCGACGGCATCGGAGCGGCCCGGCAGCCTTGTCCATGCGAAACCGAGGTCGATGGTCATCCCGCGCCGCTTCTCCTCGGCCCACCGGTCGGGCTCCATCCCGGTCAGCGCGCGGATCAGCGTGGACTTGCCGTGGTCGACGTGGCCCGCCGTCGCGACCACCTTCACGGCGTCGTCCTCCTCACGGGCACGCCACCGCCGCGCGGATGGCCGCGGCGAGGCGCGCGTCGTCGGCCGGGTCGACCGAGCGCAGGTCGACGACACAGCGACCGTGCTCCACCCGCGCGACCACCGGGTCACGACCCGCCCGCAGCGCGCCCGCCGCCTCGACGGGCAGCGAGAGCCCGGCACTCGGCAGCTCCACGCCGGGGGCGCCGCCGCCGCCCACGGCCGCGGCACACGCGATCGCCTCCAGCCCCAGCTCCGCGGCGAGCGTCTCCGCCCGGGCCCGCAGCGCCGTCGTCGGGGTGTGCAGCATCGCCCGCGCCGGCGGCTCCGGCCCGCGCAGCGTGGCCTCGAGCGCGGCGAGGGTCAGCTTGTCGACGCGCAGCGCCCGGGCGAGCGGGTGGCGGCGCAGCCGGTGCACCAGCTCCGCGGTTCCCAGCAGCAGCCCCGCCTGCGGGCCGCCGAGCAGCTTGTCACCCGAGGCCGTCACCAGGTCCGCGCCGGCGCGCAGCGCGGTCGCGGCGTCGGGCTCGTCGGGCAGGGCGGGGTCGGGTGCGAGCAGGCCGGACCCGATGTCGACGACGACGGGTGCCCCGAGCCCGGTGAGCCCGGCGGTCGGCACCGACGAGGTGAACCCGGTGACCACGAAGTTCGACGGGTGGACCTTGAGGATCATGCCGGTCTCCGGGCCCACGGCCTCGGCGTAGTCGCGGCGGTGCACCCGGTTCGTGCTGCCGACCTCGCGCAGCCGTGCCCCCGTGGACACCAACAGGTCCTGGAGCCGGAACCCGTCGCCGATCACGACCATCTCGCCCCGGGCGATGACGATCTCCCGCCCGGCGGCAAGCGCGGTCGCG
>JAVXWR010000241.1:0-2524 GCA_032230725.1 Actinomycetota bacterium | reverse complement strand
GCGCCGCCTCGCCGCCACCGCGATCCCCCGCTGGCTGGTGGTGACGGGGCGGCTGGGCGGGACGGCGGCCGTCGTCGTCATCCAGGTGGTCGTGCTCGGCGGGGTCGCACTGCTGCTGGGCTGGCGGCCCGAGGGTGCCGAGGTCGGGTGGGCGCTGCTGCTCGTGGTGCTCGGGGCCGCGGCGTTCGGGGCCTGCGGGCTGCTGCTCGGGGGCTCGGTGCGCGCCGACCTGGTGCTCGTGATCGCCAACGTCGTCTGGTTCGTGCTGCTCTTCGTCGGGGGGATCGTCGTGCCGGCCGCGCAGCTGCCCGGCGCCCTCGGCACCGTCGTCGGGTTCCTGCCCAGCGGTGCGCTCGCGGAGGGCCTGCGCACCGTCCTGCTCGGCGGCACCCCGCCGGTCGCCGGCGTGGTCGTGCTCGTCGTGTGGGCGGTCGTCGCCGGGCTCGCGGCGGCGCGGACGCTGCGGTGGGACTGAGGTCTCCGACGCGCTGTCGTAGGCTGGGCCCGTGACCGCAGCGACGACACGGTGGTCGACGCCGCCGGTGCTCATGCGCGTGCTCGCGGTGCTCGCCGTCATCGGGCAGGGCGGCATCGCCGTCACCGGGGCGGTCGTACGCGTGACCGGCTCCGGGCTCGGCTGCCCGACCTGGCCGGAGTGCTTCCCGGGCAGCCTCGTGCCCACCCCGGATGCGGACGTCGCGACCCTGCACCAGTGGGTGGAGTTCTCGAACCGGCTGCTCGGGATCGCGCTGGTGGTCGTCGCGGGCGCCTGCGTGATCGCGGCCGCCCTCGTCCGGCCGCGGCGCCGTCGGCTGCTGTGGCTGGCGCTCGCGATGCCGCTCGGGGTCGTCGCGCAGGCGGTCCTCGGCGGGATCACCGTGCTCACCGGGCTCGCCTGGTACACCGTCGCACCCCACTTCCTGGTGTCCGTGCCGCTGGTCTGGCTGGCCGTGCTGCTGGCGCGGGACGCGTGGGCGCTGGACCGGTCCTCGGAGGCGCGGGTCACGACGGTGCCGCGTCCGGTCCGCGGGCTGCTCGCGGTGACCTCGACGGTGCTCGCGGCGCTGGTCGTGGCCGGGACGCTCGTCACCGCGGCCGGCCCGCACGCCGGGGACGCCGCGACGCCCCGGCTGGACGCGTTCTCGGTGCCCGAGCTCGCGACCGTCCACGCGCACCTGCTGTTCGCCTTCCTGGGCCTGCTGGTCGGGCTCGGCTTCCTGCTGCACGCGGTGGGGGCGCCGCGCCCGGTCGTGGTGCGCTTCCGGGTCCTCGTGCTCGTGACGCTCGCGCAGGGCGGGCTGGGCGGCGCGCAGTACGCGCTGGGCGTCCCGGAGGCGCTCGTAGCGCTGCACGTGCTCGGGGCGATGCTGACGGTCGCCGCGGCCGCCTGGCTGTGGGCGGCGACGACGGAGCCCGCCGTGCGCGACCGTCCGGCCGGGGTCGAGGCGGTCGGCGCGCCCGCGTTGTCGGTGTCGTAGGGCATTCTCGCGGGGTCTTCGGAGCGGGAGGTCGCGGCGGTGCGAGCGGTGCGGGTGGAGGCCCACGGCGGGCCCGAGGTGCTGGTGCCGGCCGACGTGGACGATCCCGCGCCCGGTGAGGGCGAGGTCCTGGTCGAGGTCGGCGCCGCGGGCGTCAACTACATCGACACCTACGTGCGCAGCGGCCTCTATCCCGCGACGCTGCCGGCGGTGCCCGGTCTCGAGGGCGCCGGGACGGTGCTGAAGGTCGGGCCGGCGGTCTCCGACGTGGCCGTGGGCGACCGGGTGGCGTTCTGCGACGGGCCGGGGGCCTACGCCCAGCGGGCGGTGGTCCCGGCGGCGCGGGTGGTCCCGGTGCCTGACGCACTCTCCGCCGAGCAGCCCGCCGCGGCCCTGTTGCAGGGCATGACCGCGCACTACCTCGTGCACGACACCCACCCCGTCGCGCCCGGGGACGCCGTCCTCGTCCACGCCGGCGCCGGCGGGATGGGGCTGCTGCTCTGCCGGATGGCGTCCGCGCTCGGGGCCACGGTGATCACCACGACGTCGACCGAGGCGAAGGGCGAGCTGGCCCGCGAGGCCGGCGCGCACCACGTGCTGCGCTATGAGGGCTTCGCCGACCGGGTGCGCGAGCTGACCGACGGCCGCGGGGTGGCGATGGTCTACGACGGGGTGGGGGCGACGACGTTCGACGGGTCCCTGGCCTCGTTACGGGTGCGCGGGGTCATGGCGCTCTACGGTGCGGCGTCCGGGCCGGTGCCGCCGGTGGACCCACAGCGGCTGAACTCGGGCGGGTCGCTCTACCTCACCCGCCCGTCGCTGGGATGGCACGTGATGACCACCGAGGCGCTGCGGGAGCGGGCCGCGTCGGTGTTCGCGTCGGTCGCCGACGGCACGCTGTCGGTCCGCGTGGGCGCCCGCTACGCGCTGGACGACGCCGCGCAGGCCCACCGGGACCTGGAGGGCCGGGCGACGACGGGGAAGCTCCTGCTCATCCCCTGATGCTGGCGGGGTTCCGCCCCGCGCTGCCCTCGTCGGTCCGCCCC
>JAVXWR010000230.1:0-5355 GCA_032230725.1 Actinomycetota bacterium | reverse complement strand
AGGTCGGGGTCGACGGGTGGCGGTCGTGCCCGGGGGCAGCCGGAAGGTCGGGGTCGACGGGTGGCGGTGGTGGTCCAGCCATCCCGGCGTCGGGGTGAAGGTCAGGCCCACGGGGTCCTCCCGGCGTCGCTGGGGGTCGGTCCGGTCGCTGGGGCCCGCCCACCCTCCAACGCTCGCCTCGATCGGCGCAAGGATTGTTGACAATATTGTGGGAACTCGAGGACGCCTGGCACGCTGGTCCGGACGGACGCGTACTGTCCGGGCCGCTGACGGGTGCGGTCGCGAGGTGAGGTGGCGGCCAGGTGAGGGTGGGACGACAGATGAGTGCGGAGACGTCGGCCGCCGGGGCGACCGAGGATGTCGTCGACCTCGTCCGGGCGGCGATCCAGCACGGCGACTTCGTGCCGAACCAGCGCCTCGTGGAGGCCGACCTCTCCCTGCAGTTCGGTGCGAGCCGCGCCGCCGTGCGGACCGCCCTGGTGCAGCTCGCCGCGGAGGGGCTCGTCGAGCGGGTCCAGAATCGCGGCGCCCGGGTCCGGGCCGTCTCCCTCGACGAGGCGATCGAGATCTGCGAGGTCCGCATGGTCGTCGAGGGGCTCTGCGCCGCGAAGGCCGCCGAGCGCGGCGCCGAGGACGACCTCGCCCTGCTGCGGGAGATCGCCGACGACATGCGCCGCGCGGTCGACGCCGGTGACGTCTTCACCTACTCCGAGCTCAACCGACGCCTCCACGCCGCCGTCCGGGCCGCAAGCGGACAGCACGTGGCCGACGGCGTGCTCGAGCGGCTGCGCGGCCAGAACGTGCGCCACCAGTTCCGGCTCGCCCTGCTCCCGGGGCGAGCCTCGGTGTCGCTGCCCCAGCACCTCGAGATCGTCGAGGCGATCTGCGCGCGGGACGCCCCGCGGGCCGAGGCGGCCATGCGGGCCCACCTCGCGAGTGTCATCGAGACGCTCCCACAGGTGGGCTCCTCGCCGGCGCGCTGATGCCCTCACGGGGACAGGTCCTCGAGGGCGCGGTTCCGCGCCCGCGGGGTGAACTGCGCGATCACGGCCGCGACCACGAGGAAGCTCGAGACCAGCACGAGGGCGGGCAGCGGCGAGAGCTGCGGCACGAGCGGGGCGATGACGAGCACCCCGGCAGCCCCGCCGAGCACGCCCAGCCCGTCGACCAGTCCGAAGCCGGCCGAGCGCACCCGCGTCGGGAAGCTCTCGGCGGAGAGCGCGAACGTCGGCGGGACCCAGACGTTGAAGCCGAAGAACACGAGGAACGACCCGACGAACGCCCAGGCGATGCTCTGGCCGAGCACCGCGACGACGATGCCGCCGACCATGGTCAGCACCGCGGCGACGGGGAGCCACGCGCGGCGCTCGAGGGCCTCGGAGTAGCGGGCGGAGAACAGTGCCTGCACCAGGAAGCCCAGCCCGCCGACGGCGGAGATCATCCCGGCGACCGGCGCCGTGAAGTGCAGCCCGGTCAGGATCGCCGTCGACCCGGTCGAGTAGCCGAAGACCGTCGCGTAGCCGAAGAACCACATGAGGGTCAGGACCACCAGCCGGCGCCGGTAGAGCGGCACGGCGACGATCTCGCGCAGCGCCACCGTCGGGTCCGGGGTCGCGACGACCTCCGGAGCGGGCTCGGGGTCGGGGAGTGGACCGCGGCGGCGGGCGCGCCGTTCGAGCCCGGCCACCACCCGCTCGGCGTCGTCGTACCGGCCGTGCTGGAGGAGCCAGCGGGGGGACTCCGGCAGGGCGGACACCGCGAGCAGGGCCACGAGCGCGACGAGCGCCGCCAGCGCGTACATCCAGCGCCAACCGCCGGCCAGCGACTCCCCGACGGCGATCGGCAGCCCCTCGGGGAACGGCGAGCCGGGGGTCGTGAGCAGGACGCCGAGCCCGATCCCCAGCGTGGCGCCGAGCGCGCAGAGCACGAAGGTCGTCGCGGTGTAGGCCGCGCGGGCCCGGGCCGGGGCGACCTCGCCGATGTAGGTGTTGCCGACCGAGAGCAGCGTGCCCATGGCCACGCCGGTGATCGCCCGGGCCACCACGAACAGCACGTAGCCGCCGCTCAGCGCGGTCAGGACCGAGCCGACCAGGGCGAACACGAGTCCGACGATCATGACCGGCCGCCGCCCCCGCCGGTCGGAGATCGGTGCGACGACGAGGCCGCCCAGCATGTAGCCCAGCAGGTAGAGCACCACGGGCAGGGCGAGGAAGCCTCCGGCGCTCTCGTCCGTACAGCCCGGCACGATCTGCGTGCAGGTCTGGATGAACGAGACGTTGATGTCGAAGTTGCAGAAGAAGACCACGAAGAGCGCGAGTCCGGTGATTCCCGTCGCCGCCCACGACACGGCGTGACGCGGGAGGCGGTCGAGCCGCCCGGTGATGGCCCCCGCGGCCTGCTGCTCGGTCCCCGTCATCGCCGACTCCCCGCTGTGATGGTCCGGTGCATGGAGTCGTGACCGTAGACACACGACGGCTTCGTCGACAAGAAGGCTGACGAAATTGTTGACAATCTACGGGCGAGGACGAAGGCTCGGGATGTCGTCGGAGGGGAGGGCCCGTGATGAGGACGGTGGTCGTGACCGATCCGCCGCGCGCGGACGTCGAGGACGCCGAGGCGCTGGGGACGTACGGCGTCGCGACGGTGCACGAGGCGCTGGGCCGCGTCGGGTACCTCGGCCCGGAGCTGCGCCCGGCCTGGCCGGGGGCACGGACGGGCGGCACCGCGGTCACCGCGGTGTGCTGGCCCGGCGACAACCTGATGATCCACGTCGCCGTCGAGCAGTGTCGCCCCGGCGACGTCCTCGTCGTCACCACCAACTCACCCAGCACCGACGGGCTCTTCGGCGAGCTCTTCGCCACCGCCCTCGCGCACCGCGGGGTGCGCGGTGTCGTCCTGGGCTGCGGGGTGCGTGACGTCGCCGAGCTGCGCGAGATGGGGTTCCCGGTGTGGTCGCGGGCCGTCAGCGCCCAGGGGTCGGTGAAGGCGACCCCCGGCGCGGTCAACGTGCCGGTGAGCCTCGGCGGCCAGGTCGTGCACCCGGGTGACGTCGTCCTCGGCGACGACGACGGCGTCATGGTCGTGCCGCGCGGCGACGTGGCCCGGGCGCTGTCCGGCGCGGCGGCACGCGTCGAGAAGGAGGACGCGACGCGGGCGGCGTTCCGCGACGGCGAGCTCGGGCTCGACCGCTACGGGCTGCGCGACCGCCTCGCGGGGCTCGGGATCGAGTACGTGCGGTACGACCAGGGGGCCGGCGATGCCTGACGACGACGAGGTCGGTGTCCGCACGACGATGATGCGCGGCGGCACCTCCCGCGGGCTCTACCTCGAGGCGGCCGACCTGCCCGCCGACCCCGCGGCCCGCGACGACCTGTTGCTACGGCTCATGGGCACCCCCGACCCGCGCCAGATCGACGGCCTCGGCGGCGCGACCTCGCTGACCAGCAAGGTCGCCGTCGTGAGCCCCTCCGAGCACCCCGACGCCGACGTCGACTACCTGTTCCTCCAGCTCGGCGTCGCCGACGCGACCGTCTCCGATCAGCAGAACTGCGGCAACATCCTCGCCGGCGTCGGGCCGTTCGCGATCGAGCGCGGGCTGGTCGCCGCCGCCGACGGGCAGACCGAGGTGCGGATCCGCATGGTCAACTCCGACACCGTCGCCGTCGCGGCCGTCGCCACCCCCGGCGGGCGGGTGACCTACCGCGGGGATGTCGCGATCGCCGGCGTGCCGGGCACCGCGGCCGGCATCACTCTCGCCTTCACCGACACCGAGGGCTCGACCACCGGCGCGCTGCTGCCGACGGGGCACGTCCGCGACACCGTCGACGGCGTCGAGGTCACGTGCGTCGACAACGGCATGCCGGTCGTGCTCGCGCTCGCCTCATCGTTCGGGCTGACCGGGCACGAGAGCCACGAGGAGCTCGCCGCCGACACCGGGCTCGCCGAGCGCGTCGACGCCTTCCGGACCAAGGCCGGCGCGCTCATGGGCCTCGGCGACGTCGCCCGTGCCTCGGTGCCCAAGACGATCCTGCTCGCCCCGCCCGCCGACGGCGGCCAGGTCGCGACCCGCTCGTTCATCCCCGTCGCGCCGCACACCGCCATCGGCGTGCTCGCCGCCGTCACCGCCGTCACCGGCATGCTGCTGCCCGGCGCCGTGGGCCACGACCTCACCGCCCACTGGCCCGCCGACTCCAGCCGCGTGGACGTCGAGCACCCGACCGGGCACTTCCTGGTCGACGTCGTGGTCGACGCCGCCGCCGACCCGCCGCGGGCCGTGCGCTCCGGGGTCGTGCGCACCGCCCGCAAGCTCGTCGACGGCACCGCGTTCCCGCGCCCCTGAGCCGTCATCCGTCGACCGACCCCGGAGTCCGCCGTGCCACCGCTCCACGACATCGCGCACCTCGCCCACCTCGAGCTGCGCACCCCCGTCCTCGAGGACAGCGCCGCCTTCTTCACCGACTACCTCGGCCTGACCGTCACCGGGACCGCCGGCGACTCGGTGTTCCTGCGCGCCTTCGACGACTACGAGCAGACCACGCTGAAGCTCACCGCCCACGAGACCTCGGGCATCGGGCGGACCAGCCTGCGCGCCGCGGGCCCCGAGGCGCTCGCGCGACGGGTCGCCGCGATCGAGGCCACCGGCCACGGCCTGGGCTGGGTCGACGGGGATCCCGGCACCGGGGACACCTACCTGTTCACCGATCCCGACGGGCACGAGTTCGGCCTGTACTACGACACCGAGTGGTACCGCGCCCCCGCCGAGCTGGCACCCGCGCTGAAGAACCAGGCCCAGGCCTACCCCGCCCGCGGGGTGAGCGTCCGCCGCCTCGACCACGTCAACTGGCTCGGGGTCGACGTCGAGGCCAACCGCGACCACCTGCGCGACGCGCTCGGTGCGATGGTGACCGAGCAGATCGTGCTCGACGACGGCAGCGTCGCCGGGAGCTGGACGACGTTCACGAACAAGGGCTACGACGCCGTCTACACCCGCGACCGCACCGGCACGCCCGGGCGCCTCCACCACATCGCGTTCGCGGCGGACTCCCGCGCGGACATCCTGCGGGCGGCCGACATCGCGCTCGAGCAGGGTGTGTTCATCGAGACCGGCCCCCACAAGCACGCGATCCAGCAGACCTTCTTCCTCTACGTCTACGAACCCGGCGGCAACCGCATCGAGCTGTGCAACGCCGGGGCGCGCCTCGTCCTGGCTCCCGACTGGCAGCCCGTGGACTGGACCGAGGCCGAACGGGCCAAGGGCCAGGCCTGGGGACTGCGGACAATCGAGTCGTTCCACACCCACGGGACGCCACCGGTGACCGGGGGTGTGTCGTGACCGGGCCGCTGCGGGTCGCGCTG
>JAVXWR010000175.1:0-5850 GCA_032230725.1 Actinomycetota bacterium | reverse complement strand
GCCGGCCTCACCCGTCGCGCCGGACCCCGTCGTCGCGGTGTCGTCGCCCGTGGACGGCGCGGTCGCACCCGTCCCCGGGTCGGCCGTCCCCGTGGCCGTCCCCGCCCCCGTCGCCTCCGGGTCCGGGTCCTCCGACGTGGTCGCCCCGCCCGACCCGGCCTGCGGGGCGGTGCCGGGCGGCGTCCGCGCGGGTCCGGCGTCGGTGGGGATCGCGGCGACGACCTTGCCCAGCGACGTGGCGGCCCACTGCGGGGCCGTGGTCCCCGTGGCGACCGGCAGCTTCTCGTAGGAGCCGTGCACCGGGGAGGCGACGGCCTGCTCGAGGGGCGGAGCGGCCGCCGTCGGGGGGCTGTCGCACACCGGGTCGTTCGGGGCGCAGATCTCGATCGTGCGGGCGTCGAGGGAGCCGAAGCCGACGGCGCGCGGCGGTAGGGCGCCCTGGCCCGTCGTGCCGTCGGGCACCGCACGGGTCCGCGGGCTGCGGGCGGGGTCGCCGAACAGGCCCACGGCCTGCACGAGCTTCGCCGGGATGCGGGGTTCCAGGCCCGTCCCGACGCGCGAGGCCAGGTCGCCCGCGACCTGGGCGCCCTGCGAGTAGCCGAACAGCATGAGCGAGCCGGTGGGGCACCCGTCGACGTGCTCGCCCATCGCGGTGGCGAGCGAGCCGACCGCCTCGGACTCGGCCGAGGCGAACGACCCCCCGGTCGGGGGCGCCGGGACCGTGACGACCGAGACCTTCTCGCCGAACTGCTTCGCCAGGGGATCCGTGACGCCGCGGAGCACGTCCGAGGAGCCGCCCTGGCCACCGACGGCGTAGAGGGTCACCGGCCGGCACGCGTCGGGCAGGGCCTGCGCGGACGACAGCGTGGCGACGCCGGTCCCGACCGCTCCGACGAGCACCGCGACGGCGACCAGGCTCGCGACCACGAGGGACGACACCGGTCGGCGGGGGCGTCCCTCGGGCGCCGGGGCGGCCCACACGGAGGTCGGCGTCGGCGTGCGAAGACGGACCACGGGCGGGGTGGTCCGGGATGGGGTGGTCAGGGGTGGCTGCGCCGCGACGACGCCGCGCGGCGGGAGGTGGACCGCGGTCCGGTCGGCCTCCGTCACCGGCTCGACGGCCACCGCCGGACCGGTGGGCCCGGTGACGACGGGGCCGGTGGGCGGCGGCTCGAGGAGCGTGACGGCCCCGTGCCGGCCGACCGTCACCAGGGTCACCGACACGCCGTCGACGACCTCCACCCGCAGTTCGCGACCCGAGCGGGCCGCGTGGCGACGGGCGGCGGCGAGGCCGACCTCCGTCGGGGACGCGTGCGGCGGGACCGGCAGCGCGCGGCCGTCGGCGAGCACGCCCGGGCCGTCCGGGCCGTGCGTCAGCTCCAACCGGACGTCCGGCGCCGCCGCCGCGCCGTCACACCGCTGCGCACCCACCTGGGTCCTCCACCCGCCGTCCACCACCTGCGAACCGCGGACCAGGGTCGACGGTCCGCGGCGGGCGTGGGTGCGGTTTGGGAAAACCCGTGGGACGGATTCGGCCCCCTCACCCCATCCCGAGCGACTCCCGGAGGAACGCCACCTGCAGGCGCAGCAGGTTCTCGGCCACGACCTCCTGCGGAGTCATGTGCGTGACCCCCGACAGCGGGAGCACCTGGTGGGGCCGGCCGGCCGCGAGGAGCGCCGAGGAGATGCGCAGTGTGTGCGCGGCGACCACGTTGTCGTCGGCGAGCCCGTGGATCAGCAGCAAGGGGCGCATCGGGGCCTCGGCCGTGGCCGGCACCGCGGCGTCGTCGAGGATCGACGAGCGCCCGTACGCCTCCGGCCACGACGCGGGCGTCCCGAGGTAGCGCTCGGTGTAATGGGTGTCGTAGAGCGCCCAGTCGGTGACCGGGGCACCCGCCACCGCCGCGTGCACCGCGTCCGGACGGCGCAGCACCGCGAGCGCCGCGAGGTACCCGCCGAAGGACCAGCCGCGGATCGCCACCCGCGACAGATCCAGGTCCTCCACCTCGGCGGCCGCCCCGGCGAGTGCGTCGAGCTGGTCCTCGAGCACCGGCCCCGCGAGGTCCCCGTGCACCGCCCGCTCGAAGGCCGGCCCACGGCCCGGCGTGCCGCGCCCGTCCGCGACGACCACCGCGAACCCCTGGTCGGCGAACCACTGGCTCGTCAGGAAAGCGCCCCGGGCGTCGACCACGCGCTGGGCGTGCGGACCGCCGTAGGGGTCGAGCAGCACCGGGAGCCGGTCCGCGCCGGGGATGTGGTGGCGCGGGAGCAGCACCGCCGTCGCGAGCCGCCGCTCCCCCGTCGTGAACAGGTGCACCCGGGGCTCGAGGCGCGGCGACTCGGCGAACGACCGCAGCGTCGCCGAGGTCCCCGGTCCGGTCACCCGCGTGAGGGTCCCGTCGTGGTCGAGGGAGGCCTGCGCGACGACGAGCACCCCGCCCGCCAGCCGCCCCGACGCCACCCCCCGCTCCGCGCTCACCGGACTCACGCCGGCCTCGCGGGACCACACGTGCAGCACCGTCGACGTCGGGACCCCGGCCCGCGCCGCGGCGAACAGGACGGTGTCGCCGTCGACGTCGGCCACCCCGCGGACCTGCAGCTCGGGGCCGGTCACCGCCTCGCCGTCGACCACCAGCCGGCGGGCGTCGTCGACGTCCGCGCACCAGACCAGGGCCCCGTCGTCCAGGTGCGCGGGCACGCCCGGGACCAGGTCGACCCAGGCGTCGTCGACCTCGGAGCGAACGTCGGTGGACGTCCCCGACGCCGGGTCGACCTCCCGCAGCGTGACCCGCTTCTGGTCCCGGGGCGCGGTGGTGACGAGCAGGGCGTGCCGGTCCCAGGTGACCTCGGCCAGGTACTCGTCGCCGCCGAGATCGACGTCGGTGCGCGAGCCGTCGAGGCCGAGCAGGTGCAGCGTCACCGTCGCGTTCGTCGTCCCGGCGGCCGGGTAGGCGACGACGCCGGGTTCGCGGTCGGGGTTGGCGGGGTCGGCGATGTGCCAGCGGAGCACGGCGGCGTCGTCGACGCGGGCCACCGCGAGCGAGGCCCCGTCGGGGGCCCACCAGAACCCGCGGTAGCGGTTCATCTCCTCCGCCGCGACGAAGTCGGCGAGGCCCCAGGTGACGTGCTCGGCGTCGGGCGTCGCGAGCGTCGTCGTCTCCCCCGACCCGAGCGCGTGCACGTGCAGCGCCCCGCCGCGGACGAACGCGACGCGGGTGCCCGACGGGTCCGGGCGCGGGTCGACGACGGGGCCCTCGACGGGGAGGGCGCTCGGCGTCGAGCCCGGGGTGAGCCCGACGGTGAACGCCCGCCCGGAGAGCACGAAGGCGGCGGTGGCGACGTCGAGGTCGCACGCGTACTGGACGACGCCGCCGGACTGCTCGCGGACCCGCTCGCGGCGCGCCTTCTCCTCCGGTGGGAGGTCCTCCTCTGCGTCTGCCCCACCCGCCCCGAGCGTGAGCGGATCGACGAGCAGGTGTTCCTCGCCGGTCGCGACGTCGAGCACCCACAGGCAGGTCACCGGGTCGTCGCCGCCGCGGCTGCGCAGGAAGACGACCCGGGATCCGTCCGGGGCGATCGTCACACCCCGCGGAGCGCCGAGGGTGAAGCGCCGGGTCGCGGCCTGGCGACGGGGGAACGAGTCCGTTCCCGGGTTCTCGGAGGTCATGACGTTCTCGGCGGTCACGGGCGGCCATCCTGCCCGCCGGCCCGCGTCGTCACCGTCCGGCACGTCATCGCCCGTCGCCGCATCGTTGATCGACAGCACTCCACGCAGCCTCGACGGGCCGAGAACCTGCCTCACGTGCCCCTCGCCGGGAGACAGCGGAGTGGCGCCCGTCCCGTCGTTGATCGACAGCACATCAAGCAGCCCGAACGACTGAAAACCTGCTTCACGTGCCCCTCGCAGGAGTCGGGGGGCTCACCCGCCCGCCGCCCACGTCCGCGAGCACGGTCTCGACGAGGCCGACGAGCACGTCCGGCCCGTCGGCGAGCACGTCGTGGGTGGTCGGCAGGTCGTGGACGGTCCACGTCGGGTCGGCGCGGAGCCGCTCGGCGACCTCGGGGAACGGCGAGACCGCGGTCCAGGCGGGGTGGGCGGCGAGCGCGTAGTGCCTGGTCGCGACGTCGTGGTGCGCACCGGTGAGTGTGATGCGCTGGACGAGGCTCGCGAGCGGGTGACCGGTGGCGCGGGCGTCGAACTGGGGCATCGGGTCGACGAGGACGCCGGTGCGCGCGGCGCCCTCGACGTACCAGGCGCGCATCGCGTCGTTCACCGACGACCAGCACGAGTCGCCGTCCTCGGGGGCGAACCCGTCGACCACGCAGAGCCCGGCGACGCGTCCGGGCAGCGCGTCCGCGACGCCGGCGATCACCATGCCGCCGTAGCTGTGCCCGACGAGGACGAGCTCGCCGTCGGTCCTCCCGAGCTGCGTCACGAGGTCGGCGACGTGGCCCGCGAGGTTGGTCGTGGCGTCGAGCTCGTCCGCCCGCTCGCCGACGCCGGGCAGGGTGACGGCGAGCGCGCGGTGGCCGCGGGCGGCCAGGGCGTCGACGGCGGGGGCGTACCACCAGGCGCCGTGGCAGGCGCCGGGCACGAGGACGACGGTCGGGCTGGGCATGGGGACGAGCCTGGTCCGCGTGGCGGTAGAAGTCGAAGACCTGCTCGTGCTGGTGCACAGAAGCGGCGATGATGGTGGGTGTGCAGCTCCACCAGCTCGAGTACCTGGTCGCCGTCGTCGACGAGGAGGGCTTCACCCGGGCCGCGGACCGGCTGCGGGTCGCCCAGCCCGGGGTGAGTGCGCAGGTCCGGAAGCTGGAGCGCGAGCTCGGGCACGTGCTGCTCGACCGCTCCGGGCACCGGGTGCGCCCGACGCCGGTCGGGGTCGAGGTGGTCACCGCCGCCCGGGCCGCCCTGGACGCGGTGGCCGGGGTGCGCCGGGTGGTCGACGACCTCGACGGACTGCTCCGGGGGACGGTCCGCGCGGGCATGGTGGGCTCGGGGCCGTTCCTCGACGTACCCGGCGTCGTCGCCGACTTCTCCGCCGCGCACCCGCAGGTGGTGTGCTCACTGGTGGAGCAGGGGTCGGGCGCACTCGTGGCGGGGCTGCGTGGCGGGCGGCTCGACGTGGCCCTGGTGGGCGCGGCGGGTCCGCTGCCCGAGGACCTCGTGGGACGCACCGTCTCCGAGGAGCCGCTCGTGGTGGCGGTGCCGCCGGACCATCCGCTGGCGGGGGCCGCCGTCGCGGGGCCGGCCGATCTCGCGGGCCGGGACCTCGTCCTGCCCGCGGAGGGGAACGCGCTGCGGGACGCGGTCGAGCTCGCGTGCACGGGGGTCGGTCCGGCCCCGCGGGTGACGTGCAGCGCGAGCGACCCGACGGTGCTCGCCCGGCTCGCGGCGCGGGGGCTGGGTCTCGCGGTGCTGCCGGCGTCGGTGTCGGCACTGCGGACCGAGGGGCTCGCGACGGTGCCGTTCGAGGCCGAGGGGGTCCGCTCGCGGTTGGTGCTGGCCTGGCCTCGGGCTGAGGTGAGCCCCGCGGCGGCCGCGTTGCGGGAGGCGCTGCTCGCCGCGGTGCCGGAGTGACGGCGGTGAGCCCGATCGCGGGCTCGTCCGTCGACGTGCCACCAGGACCGAGATCGCCTTCTCGGGAGCGACACGCCCAGGAATCCGTGCGACACGCGCTCGACGTACCGATCTCCGTCCCGCGGAGCGGTGGCGCGACCACCGCAGCCACCGTGATCGACACCTGAGCGGCGACACGCCCGACGGACGCCACGACTCGCCGCACAATTCGTGATCTTGCGCGCGACCGGGCGGTTCGAGCACGCCGCTCGCCGCCGGGGACTGACCGA
>JAVXWR010000166.1:0-5550 GCA_032230725.1 Actinomycetota bacterium | reverse complement strand
CGCCGGCGTCGATCGCGGCCGGCCGCTCGGAGCGCGAGCCGGTCAGGACCTCCCCCTGCCGGTCGAGGACGGCCGCGGTCGCCCCGTAGAGCTCCTCGTAGCGGGCGAGCTCCGCCCCGAGGGCGGAGACGTCCGAGTCGGTCACCGGGCGCTGGGCGAGCACCGCGAAGCGGGTGGTGTCCCCGAGCCGGTCGGTGAACATCTCCGCGGTGGCGCCGGCGGCCCGGGCGATCGCGAGCGGCACACCGAGGCCGACGACGACGCCCACCACCAGCACCGACACGACCACCAGCAGCCGGGTGCGCACGGCGTCAGGCGGATCGGGCCAGGCGGTAGCCGACCCCGCGCACCGTGGTCACCAGGTCCGCGCGGCCGAGCTTGGTGCGCAGCGTGGCGACGTGGACGTCGAGCGTGCGGTTCGCGCCCGGCCAGCTGCGGCCCCACACGGCGGCGACGATGCGCTCGCGCGTGCAGACCGCCCCGTCGGCGCGGGCGAGCAGGGCGAGGACCGCGAACTCCTTGCGGCTCAGGGCCACCGGCGTCCCGGCGTCGGTCACCTGGCAGCGCGCGAGGTCGACGACGAGCGCCGCGTCGAGGGTCACGACGTCGGCCTCCGGGTGCTCGGGGCGGCGACGGCGCAGCACGGTGTGGATGCGCGCGACGAGCTCGCCCGCGTCGTAGGGCTTGACGAGGTAGTCGTCGGCGCCGGAGTGCAGGCCCAGGATGCGGTCGTCGACCTCGCCGCGGGCGCTCACCACGATCACCGGGACGTCCGCGGCGGCCCGGATGCTCCGGCACACCTCGATGCCGTCGACGTCGGGCAGCCCGAGATCGAGCAGGACGACGTCGACCCCGTCGAGGTGCGCCACGGCGTCGCGGCCCCCGGCGAGCCGGACCACCTCGATCCGGTGGCGGTGAAGGGCCGCGCGCAGGGCGGACGCGACGCGGTCGTCGTCCTCCACCACCAGGATGCGCACGCCGTAACCCTAAGTCTTCCCCAAGAGCATGGAATCCCTCGTCAAGGCCCCGGCAGTGTGCTCCGCAGCGGGACGAGGTGGGGAGGCCACATGGAACCGGGAGAACCGGACGCCACGGCGCCGCCGGTGGTGCGACTGGCCGGGGTGGAGAAGCACTTCGGCGACCTGCACGTGCTGCGCACCATCGACCTCGAGATCGCCCGGGGCGAGGTCGTCGTCGTCCTCGGGCCGTCGGGCTCGGGCAAGTCGACGCTGTGCCGGGCGATCAACCGGCTGGAGCCGGTCGACTCCGGCACCGTCGAGATCGACGGCACGCCGCTGCCCGCGGAGGGCCGCGAGCTCGCCGGGGTGCGCAGCGACGTGGGCATGGTGTTCCAGCAGTTCAACCTGTTCGCCCACAAGACGATCCTCGAGAACGTCACCCTCGCCCCGATCAAGGTCCGGAAGGTCTCGCGGGGCGAGGCGGAGAACCGCGCGCGGGCGCTGCTGGAGCGCGTGGGCATCGCCGACCAGGCGTCGAAGTACCCGGCCCAGCTCTCCGGCGGCCAGCAGCAGCGCGTGGCGATCGCCCGCGCCCTCGCCATGGACCCCAAGGTGATGCTCTTCGACGAGCCCACCTCGGCCCTGGACCCGGAGATGGTCGGCGAGGTCGTCGAGGTCATGGCCGACCTCGCCCGCGACGGCATGACGATGGTCGTGGTCACCCACGAGATGGGGTTCGCCCGCCGGGCCGCGCACCGCGTGGTGTTCATGGCCAACGGCGAGATCGTCGAGGACTCGACGCCCGACGCCTTCTTCGGCCGCCCCTCCTCCGCCCGGGCGCGCGACTTCCTCGGCAAGATCCTCACCCACTGAAGGAGCGTTGACGATCATGAGAATCCAACGGGTGCTGGGCGTGGTCCTGGCTCTCGCCGCCCTGGTCCTCGGCGCCGCCTGCGGTCGCGAGGGCGCGCCGGGGGCGGCCCCGAGCGAGCAGCTGACCTACCCGGTGGCGGCGAACGTGGCGGTCCCAGGCTCGGCGACCTTCGCCACGATGCAGCAGACCGGCCGGGTCCGGATGGGCGTGAAGAACGACCAGCCCGGCCTGGGCGTGCAGGACCCGACGACCGGCCAGTACAGCGGTTTCGACATCGAGATCGGCCGCATGGTCGCCGCGGGCCTCGGGTTCGCGCCGGACAGGATCGACTACGTGGTCGTGCCCTCGGCGGCCCGCGAGGACGCGATCTCGCGCGGCGACGTCGACTACTACGTCGGCACCTACACGATCAACGACAACCGCAAGCAGCGCGTCGGGTTCGCCGGTCCCTACTTCCAGGCCGGCCAGGACCTGCTGGTCCGCGCGGACGACACCTCGATCACCGGCCCGACCACCCTGCAGGGCAAGCGGGTCTGCTCGGTCACCGGTTCCACGCCCATCCAGCGCGTGCGCCAGCAGAACCTGACCGGCACCGTCGTCGAGTTCCAGAACTACTCGCAGTGCGTGGACCAGCTGATCGCGGGCCAGGTCGACGCGGTCACCACCGACGACGCGATCCTCAAGGGCTTCGCCGCCCAGGACCCGCAGCGCCTCAAGGTCGTCGGCCAGGTGTTCTCCTCCGAGCCCTACGGCGTCGGCGTGCCCCGCGACGACGTGGCGTTCCGCGCCAAGGTCAACGACCTGATCCAGCAGGCCGAGACCGACGGCACCTGGCAGCGCATCTACACGGCGACGCTCGGCAAGTCGGGCTCCCCGGCCGCCCCGCCCGCCATCCAGCGCTGACGCCCGGGTGAACGGACGTGGTCGCCCACATCCGTTCACCTGGGCCGACGAAGGAGGCCCTCCCCCGTGGACGTGCTGATCGACAACCTCGGCGAGTTCGGCTCCCGGTTCCTCGGCACGATCGAGCTGTTCGTCCTCTCCTCGATCGTGTCGCTGGTCCTCGGGACCGTGCTGGCGGCCATGCGCGTCAGCCCCGTCCCGGTGCTGCGCGTCACCGGCACCGCCTACGTGACGCTGCTGCGCAACACGCCGCTGACCCTGGTGATGTTCTTCTTCGCGCTCGGCTTCCCGCGCCTGGAGATCGTCGACCTCGACTACTTCACCCTCGCCGTCGTGGCCCTGTCGCTCTACACCGCGGCGTTCGTCTGCGAAACGGTCCGGTCGGGGATCTCGACGGTGCCGCCGGGCCAGGCGGAGGCCGCGCGGGCCCTGGGATTCGGGTTCGGGCAGACGCTGGGGCTGGTGGTCCTGCCCCAGGCCCTGCGGGTCGTCGTCCCGCCGCTCACCAGCGTGCAGATCGCCCTGATCAAGAACACCACGGTGGCCGCGGGCTTCTCGGTGGTCGAGGCGGGCGGCATCTACCAGGTGCTCTCCGAGCGCGGCTACTCGACGCTCGTCGGCCTGGGCTGGGTCGCGCTCGGCTTCGTCGTCCTGATCATCCCCATGACGCTGCTCCAACGCTCCCTCGAGCACCGCTGGTCGGCGTCGTCCGGGGGCTCGGGCGGGAAGCGCACCGTCGCCGTAGCCGGAGGGACCCGATGAGCACCCCCACCGCCGTCCTGTTCGACGTCCCCGGCCCGAAGGCGCGGGTCCGCAACGGCGCGCTCGGCGTCGTCACGGTCATCGTGGTCGCCGCCGTGCTCGCGTTCGTGGTCGTCCGGCTGGTCGCGACCGGGCAGTTCGACGGCGCGGTGTGGGAGTGGATCCTCTACGAGAACATCCAGCTCGCCCTGCTCGAGGGCCTGGCCAACACGCTGCGCGCGTTCGCCCTCGGCGCGGTGCTGGCGCTGGCCTTCGGCGCCGTGTTCGCCCTCGGGCGGCTCTCCGACCACGCGTGGGTGCGGGGGGTGTCGACGGGCGTCGTCGAGCTATTCCGCGCGGTCCCGCTCGTCGTGCTGATGTTCATCTTCTACTTCGGCCTGCCCTCGGCCGGGGTGACCGTCTCGACCTACACCGCCGTCGTCGCCGCCCTCACCCTCTACAACGGGTCGGTGCTCGCGGAGATCTTCCGGGCGGGGGTGCAGGCCGTCCCGGCCGGCCAGTCGGAGGCGGCGTACGCCCTCGGGATGCGCAAGTCGGCGGTCATGCGCTTCGTCCTGCTCCCCCAGGCGGTGCGCTCGATGCTGCCGACGATCGTGAGCCAGCTCGTCGTGCTGCTCAAGGACTCCGCGCTCGGGTTCCTGATCCTCTACCCCGAGCTGCTCTACCAGGCGCGCGTGCTCGGCAGCTCCGGCCAGCTCGGCCGCCCGCTGCTGCCGGTCGCATTCGTGGTGGCGATCGTCTACATCACGCTGTGCCTGCTGCTGACCGCGCTGGCGAACGCCCTCGAACGACGGACGCGGCGGTCTCGGGTGGCGGTGCCCGCGCTCACCGACGACGGGGCCTGACCGCTCCCGACGGGGTCTGCCGATCGGCAGAGGTTCTCTCGCGCCGAGATCCCTAGCGTCCCGGGCAGTTCGTCCGAGGATGGGGAGACCGACATGACCACCGACAGCGTCACCGGCACCGAGCACCCGAACGTCACCGCGACGATCGCGGCCTTCACCGCCCTCGGCCAGGGGGACGTGGGCCCGAGCAGTGCCCTCATGACCGAAGACTTCGTCATGGTCAACCACGACAACGGCGCCGGCGATTGGCACCTCATCGAGGGCCGCGACGCCTTCTTCGAGTTCCTCGGCACCTGGTTCGCATTCTTCGAGGGCACCTTCGCCCAGGAACCGCTCGGCATCTACGGCGGCGAGGACCACGTCGTCATGCTCGTGCACGAGACCGGGCGCGTCGGGGAGGCGGTGTTCGACAACCACGCCGTCTACGTCATCGAGGTCCGCGACGGCCGGTGGACCCGGCTGGAGACCTACGACCGTGACCGGGAGGCCAACGCCCGTTTCTGGGCACAGGTGGGGGTCACGGCGCCGCCGAAGTGATCGGCCGACGCCGCCGTCCGCACCACGAGGGGTACGTCACGCATGTATACGAGCCGTCGGGCTGCGTGACGTGCCCCTGATCGGCACCCGGCGCCGGGCATCCGTCCTTCGCCAGACGAGGGGCACAGGGCGCAGGTTCTCGGTCCTCCCTAGCTGCGACCTGTGCCCCTCGCCGTCGCGGGCTAGCTGCTGACCGGGCCGATCGAGTCGGCGGGCAGCGGGGAGCCGTTGTCCGGGCCCGCGTCGTCGAGCGAGGTCTTGCCGGTGGCCCCACGCTGCTCGAGCTCCTGGCGCTTGAAGATCTTCTTGCCGAGCCAGACCAGCGGGTCGTACTTGCGGTCGACCACCCGCTCCTTCATCGGGATGAGGGAGTTGTCGGTGATCTTGATGTGCTCGGGGCACACCTCGGTGCAGCACTTGGTGATGTTGCAGTACCCGAGGCCGTGCTCCTCCTGGGCGTCCTCCTTGCGGTTGCGGACGTCGAGCGGGTGCATGTCGAGCTCGGCCACGCGCATCAGGTAGCGCGGCCCGGCGAACTCCGCCTTGTTCTCCTCGTGGTCACGCACCACGTGGCAGGTGTTCTGGCACAGGTAGCACTCGATGCACTTGCGGAACTCCTGCGGGCGCTCCACGTCGACCTGCGCCATGCGGTACTCGCCCGGCGCGAGGT
>JAVXWR010000163.1:0-3130 GCA_032230725.1 Actinomycetota bacterium | reverse complement strand
CGGTCCTTGCGCCGAAGGTGGCGCGTAGGGCTGCTGTGATGGCTCTGCGGTCGTCATCGACGTTCGCACTAGTCGAACGCGGCTTCCGCGCGTGACGACAGGGCATCGTGGCATCCCAGAAGTTCGTTACTGACAGCTAGTGCCTGGGTTACGCGTACGGCGCAGTTAGGTCACGAACGAGCGTCTTTCCCCTCTTGTGGTAACGCACTGTTCATGATGCGCGGAGTCGTCGGCAAGTGGAACATCGTGTTCCACGCCCGAACGGAGCACTGGCCCATGTCCAGCTACGCCCCACCACCACCCACCCAGTGGGATCCACCGCGGCCCGCGGCCGAGCAGCGCTCGAACGGCGTGGCGACCGGCGGGTTCGTCGTCGCGCTCATCGGCGCGATCTTCTCGGTGATCCCGGCGATCGGCGTCGTGGCGTGGGTGCTGGCTCCGCTCGGTCTGGTGCTCTCGATCGTCGGTCTGCTCCGTGCTCACCAGCTGGGTAGCCGCAAGCTCGCGATTGCGGGCACTGTGCTCGGCGCGATCGGCCTGCTGATCTGCTTTGTGTGGGCGGCCGTGTTCTTCGCTTCCCTCGGCCACACCACCTCGAGCACGACTTCGGTGACCCGGCCCTCGTACTCGACTCCCTACGTCCCGGCGGCGCCTCAGTACACGGCCGCCCCTGACGCCTCGTCGAGCACCTCGACGGTCGACGGGTTCTCGCAAGGCACCTACGAGGTCGGGACCGGCACGGGCCAGATCGCCCCCGGGAAGTACCGGACCACCGGCGCTCCCTCCAGCGAGCTGTTCCAGTTCTGCATGGCCAGTCGAGAGAAGAGCGACGGAAGCACGATCGGCTTCCCGGTCACCACGAACACCGGCCCGGCGTTCGTCACTGTGCAGTCCTCGGACGGCATGGTCGAGCTCAGCGGCCCGTGCACCTGGGCCAAGGTCAGCTGATGCGTAGCTGGGGGGAGCTGCCGTGACCACCACCATCGACCCGGCCGAGGACGTCGCCGATGACGCCCACCCGGTCGGCTCTCCGCGCGCGGCACTGAAGCCCGCGCTCGCTATCGCGCTAGCTACTGCGTTGCTGCTCGCCGCACTCGCCGGCGTCGTGTTCGTCTTCTTGCACAAGGTGCCTCCCACACCCGCGCCCGTCGTCCAGCAAGCGCTAGCGGCGCCTGCCCCGTCGGCGACCCCCGCTCCCGACGAGCAGTTCCTCAACGCCTGGCACGAGGTCGCCCCCGGCGTCGCTGCCCGCCGTTCCGACAACACGTGGCTGCAGATCGGTGTCAGCACCTGCCACCTCATCGGCATCCCCGGCGCCACACCGGACGTGATCTCCCGGGTGCTCGGATCAAACCCGGACCTGATGTCGGTCGCGGAAGGCAACGAGTTCCTCGGAGTCGCGAACGCTAAGTTGTGCCCGGAGAAGGCCTACGTCGCCGGCCCGACGCTCGTCCTGCCGAACCTGGTCATCCCGGGCCTGCCTGACTTCAGCGGCCTGACCGTGCCCCACGTCAGCGCGCCGTCAATCCCGACGGTTCACGTCTCCCCGCCCTCGGTGCACGTCCCGAGCATCCCCGGCACCGGCAGCAGCGGGTCGTCCTCCTCGAGCTCCTCGTCCTCCGGCGGGCACACGCCGACCGCCCCGAGCATCATCAAGCCCCCGCTACCGGGCGGAGTGCACACCGAGAACTGACGCCCTCATGGCCGAGCGGGGCCGCGACGTCGGCGGACGCCGCTGCGCGGCGAGGACTGTCGGAGCCCCGAGCTTAAATCGGGCGCACTCAGCACAAAGGGCGCCTCCGGCGTCGCACGCGACCGGACGCCGTCCGGCCCTTGGTGTTGAGCCTCGACGCCCGACAGGCGCCCGAGGCGCGGTGGAGGAGAAGAGAGCACCTCCACCGTCACCAGGGCCCCGACAGCCCTCGAACATCTGGAGGCCACCAATGGCCGGAGACACCGTCATCACCATCATCGGCAACCTCACTGCCGACCCCGAGCTGCGCTTCACCTCAGCCGGGGTGCCGGTCGCGAACTTCACCGTCGCGTCGACGCCGCGCTTCCTCGACGGGCAGTCCAACGAGTGGAAGGGAAGGACGGCGAGGCGCTGTTCATGCGGTGCTCGCTGTGGCGGCAGGCCGCTGAGAACGTCGCGGAGACCCTCACGAAGGGCGCCCGGGTGATCGTGCAGGGGCGGCTCAAGCAGCGGCAGTTCGGAGACTCGCGAGGGTGAAAAGCGCACCGTGGTGGAGCTCGACGTCGACGAGGTCGGGCCGTCGCTGCGGTACGCCACCGCGAAGATCACGAAGACCACGGGCGGGAGCATCGGCGCGTCAGCGGGCCGGAGTGGCGGAGAGGACGCAGGCGAGGGCTATGAGGAGGAGCCGCCGTTCTAGCCGGCTCGGGGTTCCAGCGCCCTCTCTAGGCCCCCGGCCACAGACCCAAGGGGCGCGCCGACACCGGTCCGTCTCGGGGACGGGGCCGGCGACCGTCGTCGGGATGGCCGGTGCCAGTCAGCGGTGACACCCGCAAGGCGTTCGGTCGTTGCCGTGCCGACACCTGATCGGGGCCATCCTGCAATTGTTCACAACGCGACGCACTTGTACGAATACTGATGTCGGAGCCGCGGTTGGCCACGGCGGGATCGGAGGAGAAGGTCCCGTCCCCCGAGCGGGGCTCCGTGCTCGGAAACCCGGGAACCCACGCGGCATCGCCGTGCTGATGGCAGCGCCGTGGGTCTGCCCCAGCCGCCGGCCAGCGGTGGCTGCGGCCGAGACCATCGCGACGGCGTCTTAGGTGCACGCCTGGTATCCCGCGGACCGAGCAGCCGGGCGCCGGCCCCCGGTCACTCCCGCCGTTCGGCTGGGGGCGGGCGTTCGGACCCCGCGCGGTCGCGGCCGTCGATCAGGACCCGCCGCGGGGCACGCCGATTGTCCGTGGCCATGAAAAAGTCCCCGCTGGTGGCCAGGTAGAGGTCCTCGCGGGCGGCCAGGTGAGGTCCCCGCTGGTGGCCATGTAGAAGTCCCCGGTCCCTCGTCGTGTCGTCCCGACGGTGGGGCCCTGGGCGGTGACGGTGGCGGTGTCTAGCCAGTCACCGCACCGCCCAGGGGTCCTCCATTGAAGTCTGCGAGGG
>JAVXWR010000010.1:0-2742 GCA_032230725.1 Actinomycetota bacterium | reverse complement strand
ACGGCGGCCGCGAGGTCGGTGAGGATGTCGCCGAAGAGGTTGTCGGTGACGATCACGTCGTAGCGCGACGGGTCGGTGACCAGGTGGATCGTCGTCGAGTCGACGTGCTGGTAGTCGACGGAGACCTCGGGGTGCTCGAGCGAGACCTCCTCGACCACACGGGACCACAGCGAGCCGGCATGGGTGAGGACGTTCGTCTTGTGCACCAGGGTCAGCTTGCGACGCGGGCGGTTGCTGGCCCGGGTGAACGCGTCGCGCACGACCCGCTCCACGCCGAACGCGGTGTTGATGCTGACCTCGGTGGCGATCTCCTGCGGGGTGTCCTTGCGCAGCAGGCCGCCGGTGCCGGCGTAGGGCCCCTCGGTGCCCTCGCGGACGACGACGAGGTCGATCTCCGGCTGGGCCGACAGCGGGCCGCGCACCCCGGGGTAGAGGCGCGCCGGACGCAGGTTGACGTGGTGGTCGAGCTCGAAGCGCAGGCGGAGCAGCAGCCCGCGCTCGAGGATGCCGCTGGGGACCGAGGGGTCGCCCACGGCGCCGAGGAGGATCGCGTCGTGGTCGCGCAGCTCGGTGAGCACCGACTCCGGGAGCAGCTCCCCGGTCGAGTGCCAGCGGGCCGCGCCGAGGTCGTAGTGCGTGGACTCGATCTGCGGAGCGACCTCCGAGAGGACCTTCAGCGCCTCCCCGACGACCTCGGGGCCGATGCCGTCGCCGGGAACCACCGCGAGTCGCATGTCCAGACTTCCTCCCCCGACGGGTCGACCTCGACGGTGCGACCGGGCTCACCTGCGGTGGAGGCTACCGCGCGTGTCGGACGGTCTCCTCACCGGATCACCCGGGCGACGGTTGCGGCGACCCCGAGTCACCCGTTCGGGGTCACCCCAGGCGGATCAGCCGGGTGGTGCGGGCGTCGAGGGCCTGCCCGATCGGGGCCAGGACGTCGTCCGGGACGGGCTGGTCGACGCGCAGCAGGATGACCGAGGAGACCTTGTCGCGGGTCTGGGACATCTGGGCGGCCTCGATGTTGACGCCCGCCTCCCCCAGCAGGGTGCCGACCTGGCCCAGCGCCCCCGGCCGGTCGGTGTACTCGATGAGCACCACGTCACCGGCGGCGCGGATGTCGAAGGAGCGGCCGTTGATCTCCACCAGCTTCTCCACCTGGTCGGGCCCCGTGAGGGTCCCGGAGACGGTGACCGGCTCACCTCCGTCGGCCACGGCCCGCAGGGTGACGACGCTGCGGTGGTTCGGGCTCTCGCTGGAGGTCTCGACCTCGACGGTCACGCCGCGTTCGGCGGCGAGGGCGGGCGCGTTGACGAAGGTGACCGGCTCGTCGACGACCTCGCCGAAGACCCCGCGCAGCGCGGCCAGCTCCAGCACCCCGACGTCCTCGGCGGCGAGCTCGCCGCGGACCTGCACCGTGATGCCCGACGGCTGGCCGGCCAGGGTGGAGAGCAGCGTCCCGAGCTTCTGGGTGACGCCCAGCCAGGGCCGGACCTCCTCGCCGACGACGCCGCCCTGGACGTTGACCGCGTCGGGCACGAAGTCGCCGTGCAGGGCCCGCAGGACGCTGTGCGCGACGTCGGTGCCCGCACGGTCCTGGGCCTCGGCGGTGGAGGCGCCCAGGTGCGGGGTGGCGGTGACCTGCTCGAGCTCGAACAGTGGGCTCGTCGTGATCGGCTCGGTGACGTAGACGTCCACGCCGGCGCCGGCGACGTGGCCGGAGCGGATCGCCTCGGCGAGCGCCTCCTCGTCGACGAGCCCGCCGCGCGCGGCGTTGACGACGATGACGCCGGGCTTGGTCTTCGCGAGCGCCTCCTTGCCGATCAGCCCCTGGGTCTCGGGGGTCTTCGGCAGGTGGATCGTCATCATGTCCGCGCGGGAGAGCAGCTCGTCGAGGGACACGAGCTCGATGCCGAGCTGGGCGGCGCGGCTCTGCGGCAGATAGGGGTCGTAGGCGATGACGTGGGCTTCGAACGAGGAGATCCGGCTGGCGAAGAGCTGGCCGATCTTGCCGAGGCCGATGACGCCGACCGTCTTGCCCTGGATCTCCACGCCGGAGTACTTCGACCGCGCCCACTCGCCGCGACGCAGGCTCGCGTCGGCGGCCGGGATGTGGCGGGCGGTGGCGAGCAGCAGCGCCAGGGCGTGCTCGGCGGCGGAGACGATGTTCGACGTCGGGGCGTTGACGACCATGACCCCGGCTGCCGTCGCCGCGGGGACGTCGACGTTGTCCAGGCCCACCCCGGCCCGCCCGACGACGACGAGGTGGGTCTGCGCGGCGAACACCTCGGCGTCGACCTGGGTGGCGCTGCGCACGAGCAGCGCGTCGGCGTCCCGGACGGCCTCGAGCAGCGCGGCGCGGTCGGTGCCGTCCACCTGGCGGATCTCGACCTCGTCGCCGAACACCTCCAGCGTCGACGGCGCGAGCTTCTCGGCCATCAGGACGACGGGCCTGGCGTTCGTGGACACGGCGCTCCCACAGGGGTCGGCGGCAGGACGCACGCCGGAGGAGACGAGCACGTCGGCGTGCCTGTCGGGCATCGTGCCCGGGGTCACGCCACCTTATCGCCGCCGTGTGACCCGGCTCACGCATGGTTCACACGGCGGCGAGGGGCGACTCAGGTGCGGTCGCGCCCGATCCACGGCATGAGGCCGCGCAGCTTGGCGCCGACCTGCTCGATCTGGTGGGCCTTGCCCTCCTCCTCGAGCTTGGTGAAGTTCGGGCGGCCGTTCTCGTCCTCG
>JAVXWR010000860.1:0-3587 GCA_032230725.1 Actinomycetota bacterium | reverse complement strand
CGATGCTCATCAGGGACCTCCTCATGCTCCTTCGAAACTCACCCGCACGAATCGTGCGCCCGAGCTGAGGGGGTCCCGCTACATGTCATCTTTTTCCCGGGCCCTGGTGCCGGCCCGGGTGACGGTCTCCGAAGGCGTGCGCGAGCATCGCCAGGGTGACGTGGCGATACCAGCCGCCGTAGCGGCGGACCTGGTAGTGATCCAGTCCGACCTCGTTCTTCGCGGTCTGGAAGGTCTCCTCGATCGCCCAGCGGACCCCGGCGACCCGCGCGAGCTCACGCAACGGGGTGTTGCTCGGGGCGGCGGCGAGGTAGAAGGCGATGTCGCTGGGATCGGTCAGGCTGCGTCGGGCGAGTAGCCAGTGCTCGGGCTCGCCGCGCCCGGCGGGCAGGGGCCGGACCCGGGCGCGCGCCCACCGGTAGGTCCACGGGCCTTTCGCGCCCGCATGATCATCTCGCTAGTACGGAAGCGCTGCTAACTCGGCTTCGATCCGAACTCTGGCGAGGACCAGCAGCCGGCGTACGAGAAGGCGCTGAAGGCGGCCGCTGGGTTGCTGACTGGCCTCGAGAAGAGCTTGGTCGGGTGACACGAGTTCGCGAGGCCGATCGGCGGTCGGGCAGGCGCGGTCGGACGCAGATGGGCCACGCTGCGGATCTTGGGAGCCTTCGGGGCCGGGTAGTTCTTCGACTGCGGGTCATGACCTCCGAAACAGCCGAGAGCTTTATTGACCTCCGATGCTACTGCGATCGTCGCACGCCTTCATCGTTCGGCTTGACTTCTTCGTCAGAACCCGGACGATCACGGGCATGGCACAGAAGACGGTCGTATCCCTCTTAGACGACCTCGATGGTGAGTCCGAAGCCGACGAGACCGTGGAGTACGCGCTCGACGGTGTGACTTACGAGATAGACCTCACGACGGAGAACGCCGAAGACCTGCGCGCGATCTTCGCCCCTTACATCGCCGCCGCCCGGCGAACCGGCGGCCGGCGTGCTTCTGGTGGTGGGCGGTCCCGTCCGGCCTCGTCGTCCCGCTCGGGCTCGTCGTCGTCCAGCTCCGGCTCCGGCATTGCCGCTCGGGGTCGTCAGGCGCTCAAGGAGATTCGAACTTGGGCGAAGGAGAACGGCTGGACCGTCAGTGACCGCGGCCGTCTGCCCAACAACGTCGTCGAGGCGTACGAGTCCCGGCGCACGTAGTTCCGCCTTGCGGTTTGGGGGAGTATCTCGCCCTTCGGGCCCGGACTACCACGAATCTGCGTAGGTGGTGTTGCTACTCGGACCATTTTAGATCAGGTTCCAGTAGGGCGCTGGTTGCCGACGAGCCCTTCGCAAACCCTCACCTGACCAGCGAGGAACTCGACTGCGGCCACACCCGCACGCGGACGGCCGCTTCACCGGCCGTACCGCTCGACGAGCGCTACCCGCGACGAGTGAACACGTACGTCCCGACCAGCCGGCCACAGACCGCCGTGTGCTGCCCTGATACCAGAAACCGGTCTCGGCTCTCCTCGCACTCGTGCACAAACGCCGTTGACACGGACGCGAAGGCCCAGCCTTCGCGGACGATTAAGTTGAGTACCTCAGATACGTCGTGCGCATTACGTCGGGTGTAGGCGTTGTCCATCGGCACGAGGATGCTCTTTACGTCCTCGAGGCTGAAGCTGACCTGAAAGAGGAAGTCGCCTCGCTCGTAACTGGTGCGGGCCTGACCGGCGGGCGAAGCGCGGAACGCCGCTTCCTCGCGCTCGGCCCGGCGCTCGCCCCGTTCAGCTTGCTTCTGCTGTGCGCGCTCTGGGTCATCCTTGGTGAAGATCCCACGAGATCGATCCCCCGTTTCCTAGCATCACTTTGAACCTGCGAACCTTGACCCCCAGGGTGTCGGGATGACGGCTCCATAGCTTCTACCAGACCCTCTGGTCTCGCTGCCGTGTCCCCAGACACCCCCAGGAGCCACGTGTCACAGTCGCCCCTGCCCTGCGTCAGAGGTCGTCGAGGGCTCGCAGCGCCTCGATCGCGGCTTGCCGGTTGGCGGGGCTGCGTTCGGCCAGCCAGGCGTGCACTGCGCGGGTGGCTTCGGTGTCGCGGTCGCGGCGGGCGGCGGTGTCGAGGACCTGGCGGGCACGCTCGGAGTCGGCGTCGACGGCCACGTAGGTCTGGGAGCCGAAGGCACCGGCACCGTGGCGGATGGGCTTGGAGCGACCGGTGGAGCGGTTGAAAGATGCCTCGAGGCCGGCGACGGTGAAAGTGCGGCCGGCGACATGATCGACGGTGCCCTCGTGGGGCTCGCGCGGTGTGCTTGAGGGCGGTCGTTCGGACCAGACCACGACCCGAACTCCGACGGTCGGCCACTCGCTCACCCGACCCATCCAAGCCTCATCGTGCGACTTGAAGCGAGCCGGAGCCACGACCGGGCGATCACCGCTGGCCTGCTTCTCGTCGCGGTAGCGGGCCAGGAGCTGATCGACATAGCCGGTGGCCCACACCCGACGCTGCTCCTCGGCCGCGGCCCACTCGGCCGGAGGGTTCAGGCCTGGCTGCTCGAGCGCGCGCAGCGCTCGATCCGCTTGGAGTGCGTCGGTGTCCGAGGCGGTGGTGTCGTCGTCGGCGAGGGCGCGCAGGACCCGGGTAGCGCGCCCGTCGCCGTCGGGGGCGGCCGCGAACAGTTGGCTGATCGGGCTTCGAGCCCCGGGGGACGGATTGCTGGTCATGCCCGTTGGAGGCGCCGCGGGCCGTGCTGGTTCCCTCCCGCGCGAAGATCTTCTCCGCGCGGGAGGGCCGGCCGGTCAGCCGCCGGTCTGCAGGATCAGGCGGAGTCGGGTACGGCCGCGGTGACACCGGGACTTCACCGTCCCCGCTGCGACCCCCATGAGGGTGGCGGCGTCCTCGACCGGGAGCCCGAGGACGTCGACCCACCAGATCGCCTCGCATTGATCGCGGGGCAGGCGGGCCAGCAGCCCCGACAGGTCGGCTCGCAGCACCACGCCGTTCTCGATCTCCCCGGACGTGGTCGAGTCCTCGGGCAAGAGAGCCGCGAGGGTCTGCGGGCCGGCGTCGCGGGCCCGCCGCGAGGTGCCGATGCGGCGGCGCACGATCGTCGCCAGCCACGCCCGGACCGTCCCGTCGCCCCGGAAGCTGGCTGCGGTGCGGATGACGTCGAGCCAGGCGTCCTGCACGACGGCTTCGGGGTCGTGCTCGCCGTGGGAGAGCTGACGCACCAGGCGCAGCATCCACCCGTGGTGGCGGGCGGCGAGCTCGTCGAGGCCCTCGCGGTGCCCTCCGACCCACAACGCCAGCAGCTGGTCGTCTGGCCTGTCGTGGAGTTGGTCGGTCGGGGTGCGGTGGGTGTGGTGATGGCCGGTCATCGGGCCTCTCCGGTGCGAGGCCGGCCTTTCGGTGGGCCCGGGGGCGTGGGTGGAGGCGCTTGCTGCCTCCACCGCCCGTAGGGCGCCGGTCGGGCCGCCGAGGCTCGCGGTCAAGGGCCGGACGCAGTCCGGTCGCGTAGCGACGCCGTAGGCGCCCTTGATCAACGTAAGAAGCCGAACGCAAGTGGTGATCTCGCAAAGGCCTGCCTCGATGGGCCCGGTGCCC
>JAVXWR010000852.1:0-5600 GCA_032230725.1 Actinomycetota bacterium | reverse complement strand
TCCTCGCCGATCTGCACGCCGTGCCGCCAGACCGCGGCCCAGCTCACCGCGCTGGCCGAGCGGCCGGGCCTGCGCCACGTCGAGATCGACATCGCGGACGAGCCCGAGGTCGCCACCCGGCTGCACGTCATGCGGACCCCGACGACGATCGCGTTCGCCCGCGACGGCCGCGAGCTGCTGCGCGTCTCGGGCGTGCCCCGCCGCCAGGAGCTGCTCGGCGCGCTGGACACCGAGCTCGTCGACCACCGATGATCGCCTCCGTGCTGACCCGCAGGCGCACCGTCGACCACGGCCGCCTCGCCGCCGACCTCTGTCCGGGCCGCTGACCCCGTCGCGCCCCGACCCCCGGAGGAACCCGTCATGCAGCTCGATCCCCGCGGCGTGCGCTTCGCCGCGACCATCACGACCGTCGTCCTGGCCCTCGTCCTGATCACCGGCAGCGGCTGGCTGGTGCTCGCCCAGGCGATCGTCTTCGCGCTCCCGGCGCTGTTCGGGATGCGCTACTCGCCCTACGGCGCACTCTTCCGGACGGCGCTCGCCCCGCGCCTCGGCCCGCCCGCCGAGACCGAGGACGCCGCGCCCGTCCGCTTCTCCCAGACCGTCGGGCTCGTCTTCACCGTGGTCGCCGCGGCGGGATATCTGTCCGGTCTCACCGCTCTGGGGATCGTCGCGACCGCGTTCGCCCTGGTCGCCGCGTTCCTCAACGCCGCCTTCGGCTTCTGCCTCGGCTGCGAGATGTACGGGCTGATCACGAGGTTCCGGACGGCAGGACGCCCAGCCTGACGCGAGTTGTGCGCCAGGTCACAACGCCCGGCTGCTGCGGGGCCGACGGATCCCGGGGGCTCGGGCGGTCTCGATGGGGCCATCCCCGCAAGCAGCCCCGGAGGACCCCATGCCCGACCCGACCCGACCCGCCGTCGTCACCGGCGCCAGCCGCGGCTTCGGCCGCGCGATCGCCACCGCCCTGGTCACCGCCGGCACCCCCGTCGTCGGCGTGGCCCGCGACGAGCAGCGCCTGCGGACGCTGCACGAGGAGCTCGGCGACGCCTTCGTCCCCGTCGTCGGCGACGCGGTCGACGAGGACCTCGCGAGCGAGCTCGTCCACCGGCACCGTCCCGGCCTGCTCGTCCTCAACGCCGGCGCCGCCCCGGCGATGGCCCCGGTCCACGAGCAGACCTGGGAGTCGTTCGGCCGCGCGTGGGAGGTCGACGTCCGGCAGGCGTTCACGTGGCTCCGGACGGCGCTGACGGCGCCGCTCGCGCCGGGCAGCCTCGTCGTCGCGATGTCCAGCGGGGCCGCCCTGGCCGGCTCGCCGCTGAGCGGCGGGTACGCCGGCGCCAAGGCCACCGTCCGCTTTCTCGCCCGGTACGCCGCGGAGGAGTCGACGCGCGCCGGGCTCGGTATCCGCGTCACGGCGCTGCTCCCCCAGCTCACCCCGGCCACCGACCTCGGGGCGGCCGCTGCCGCGGCCTACGCCGCCCACGCCGGGGTCGACCTCGAAGCCTTCGCGGCCCGCCTTGCGCCGGCGCTGACCGCGGAGCAGGTGGGGAAGGCGGTCGTCGGGCTCGCGACCGACGAGGACACCCCGGCCACCGCCTACCGGCTCGGTGCCGCCGGCCTGCAGTCCCTCGACTGACCTCGGCCTACCGTGCGCATCGCGTCGTCGAGAGAAGCCGTCATGACTACCGCGCCCGAGTTCAGCACCCTCGCCGAGCCCTTCCGGCCCGAGCTGCTCGCGCACTGCTACCGGCTCCTCGGCTCGATCCACGACGCCCAGGACGTGGTGCAGGAGACCTACGTCCGGGCGTGGCGCGGCTTCGGCGGGTTCGAGGGGCGGTCCTCGCTGCGCCGGTGGCTCTACGCGATCGCCACGCGGGCATGCCTCTCGGCGGTGGGCGCGCGGGCTCGCCGTCCCCTGCCCTCGGCGCTCGCGGCGCCGCAGGACGACCACCGCGTCGTCGTCGCGGTCGGCGACCCGACGGTGCCGTGGCTGCAGCCCGCGCCCGACGCCCTGCTCGGCGGCGACCCGGCCGCCATCGTCGCCGGGCGCGCAGGTGTGCGGCTGGCCTTCGTCGCCGCCCTCCAGCTGCTGCCGGCACGACAGCGGGCGGTGCTGACCCTGCGCGACGTCCTCGGGTTCTCCGTCGCCGAGACCGCCGGGATCCTGGACACGACGGTCGCTGCGGTCGACGGTGCGCTGCGCCGGGCGCGCGCTCACCTCGCCGACGCCGCGCTCGATCCCGACGACCTCGTCGAGCCGGCCGACGGCGCCCTCTCGGACCTCCTCGACCGCTACGTCGACGCGTTCGCCCGCGCCGACCCGGCCGCGCTCGTCGCACTCTTGCGCGCCGACGTCGAGCTGGAGATGCCGCCGACGCCCACGTGGTTCACCGGCCGCGACGCCGTCGTCGGGTTCCTCGCCCACCGGGTGCTGCGGCGCCCGGGCACCTGGCGGATGACGCCGACCCGGGCGAACGGGCAGCCCGGCCTCGCCGTCCACCGCCGCCTCGACGACGGCCGGGACGAGCCCTACGGCGTGCAGGTCCTCACATTGGTCGGCGGCCGCGTCGGCCGGATCACGGCGTTCAACGACCCCGCTCTCGTCCCGCTCTTCGCACCGGTCGGCCCCTGACGCCGACTTACTCCGCCGAGGCCCGCGGGTGCAGCGGGACGGGCAGCCGGTGGAGGACGACCCCGAACAGGTCGCGGTAGGCCGCCAGCGCCTCGCCGTCGGAGAGGTCGTCCTCGGTCCGCGCGCCGTCGGGCGCCGTCCGGATCAGCCGGTTCCCGCTCAGCGTGACCCGGCCCGCCGGGGAGAGCGGCAGGGTGCAGGTCGGGCCACCGGTGAAGCCGGAGTCGGGATGGGTCGCCGTCCACCAGCAGGTCGGCTCGAAGTCGTCGCGCGCGTAGGGACGGCCGTCGAGGCGGTAGCCGGCGACACCGTCGGGGTCGTGCACCTCGACGTCGCCGTCGGGCTGCGGCAGGACCTGCGTCGACCCGCCCGCCAGCTCCAGCGCCGGCACACAGAAACCGCCGAACCCGACGTCCACCAGCCGCGCGACCCCGTCGTCGCCGGTCACCCGGAGCGCCAGGTGCGCGAGCGGCACGGTGTCGCGCTCGACGCCGTGGACGCGGGCGCCGAGGAATGCGACGTCGTACCCGAGCTCGGCCAGCAGCCAGCCGAACAGCCCGTTGAGCTCGTAGCAGAAGCCGCCCCGCCGCCGGCGCACGATCTTGTCGAACAGCGCCTCGGGCCGCAGGTCGATCGGCTCGCCGAGATGGATCGAGAGCGACTCGAAGGGCACGGCGCGGTAGTGCCGGTCGGTGAGCGTGGCGAGGTCGTCGTCGGCTCGTCCTCCGAAGCGGGCCAGGTAGTCGGTGACCCTCGTCGAGGTCATCGTGTGCCGACCGCTCCGTCGCTCATCGAACCGGTATACACGGCGGCATGCGCGTTGCCCTCGCCCAGATCCTGGCCTCGGACGACCCGGCCGCCAACCTCGAGCTGGTCGCCGACCACGCCGCGCTCGCCGCCCAGCAGGGCGCCTCGGTCGTGGTCTTCCCGGAGGCGACGATGTGCCGGTTCGGGGTGTCGCTGAAGCCGGTCGCGGAGCCGCTCGACGGCCCGTGGGCGAGCGAGGTCCGCCGGATCGCCGAACGGAACGGCGTGCTCGTCGTGGCCGGGATGTTCACGCCGACCGACGACGGTCGCGTGACGAACACGCTGATCGCGACGGGCCGCGGGGTGGACACCTCCTACGACAAGATCCACCTCTACGACGCGTTCGGGTTCGCCGAGTCCGACACCGTCGCGCCCGGCTCCGAGCCGGTCGTCGTCGAGGTCGACGGCGAGACCCTCGGGCTGGCGGTCTGCTACGACATCCGCTTCCCCGAGCTCTTCCGGGCCCTCGCCGACCGGGGGGCGACGACGGTGGTGCTCCCTGCGTCGTGGGGTGCCGGGCCGGGAAAGGTCGAGCAGTGGGAGCTGCTCGTGCGGGCGCGGGCGATCGACTCGACGACGTATGTGGTGGCCTGCGACCAGGCCGACCCGCTCGCCCGTGGGATCGACCCCGGCAAGGCCCCGCGGGGCGTCGGGCACTCGCTGGTGGCCTCGCCGTTCGGGGTGGTCGAGGAGTCGTTGGAGGCCGACCCGGGGCTGCTCGTGGTGGACGTCGACACCGCCTCGGTGGAGAAGGCCCGCTCGGTGCTGCCGGTGCTCGCGAACCGACGGATGGGCT
Organism: Actinomycetota bacterium; assembly: GCA_032230725.1. Classification (GTDB taxonomy): domain Bacteria; phylum Actinomycetota; class Actinomycetes; order Mycobacteriales; family Pseudonocardiaceae; genus Actinomycetospora. The sequence goes on along the minus strand of JAVXWR010000852.1, from coordinate 1,365 downwards.
GACCCGGTGGCGAAGGTCCGCAGCGTCGACCGGGTCGCGGCCGCGCTCGACGACCTCGGGCTCGGCGGGCGCGCCCGCGAGCTCCCGGAGTCGACGCGGACGGCGGCCGAGGCCGGCGCGGCGCTCGGCTGTGAGGTCGGGCAGATCGTGAAGTCGCTGGTGTTCCGGGTGCCGTCGTCGGACGAGGCGGTGCTGGTGCTGGCGTCGGGGTCGTCGCGGGTGGACGTCGGGCGGCTGGCGTCGGTGGTCGGCGCGCCGGTGGAGCAGGGGTCGGGCGCCTTCGTGCGGGAGCGGACGGGGTTCGCGATCGGCGGGGTCGCGCCCGTGGGTCTCACGGCGCCGGTGCGGACCTACGTGGAGCGCGGCGTCCTGGTGTGGCCGCGGGTGTGGGCGGCGGCGGGCTCGCCGCGGACGGTGTTCGACGCGACGCCGGACGAGCTGCTGTCCGCGACCGGCGCGAGCGTGGTGGACGTCGCCGAGGAGTGAGAGCCGGGTTCCCGACGGCTCGAGGGTGCGCTGGGTGGTGGTGCAACCGGGTCGTCGCGACTCGGTCGGCGAGCGGCCGGGGCGAGGTCGAGACCCTGCCCCGACCATGTCCGTCGGACACGAGGGTGCGTTGTGTGGTGGCGCAACCGAGTCGTCGCGACTCGGTCGGCGAGCGGCCCGGGGCGAGGTCAGAACCCTGCCCCGACCATGTCCATCGGACACGGTTCGTCCGCCCTACTTCTGGGGCGGGAGCTTCCGGATGGCCAATGACAGGGCGCGCTCGGCCTGCGCGCACGGGTCGGGTGCCCTGGCCGCCGGAGCGAGCCCGTTCCAGTCGGCCTCGATCGCCTGACGAGGGCCCAGCCCAACGGTCACCGTGCAGGCGTTGTACGCGTCCGACGTCTTCTCGCGAACGGCCGGCAGTCCCTCGACGGTGGTCGGTATGAAGATCGGGGTGAGCCGCGCCCGGTAGGTGTCGACGAGCAGGTCGCGATCGTTGTCGACGGCCAGCGAGAGCAGGTCGTCATCTCGCGTGGTCCACGAGCACTGGTTCGAGCCCAGGTACGACCTCGGCCGTCCCTCCTCGACGATGCGCAGCGTGCGCAGATCCTCCTGCGTCAGGAGCTGCGTGCAGGGCGAGCCGAAGACCGTCGAGACGTCCCGGGGGTCGGTGATCACCGGCGCGCCGTACCGCTCGACGGTCGGCGTCGGGGCCGCCGTCACGGGGGCGGGCTTCGGTGCCGCGCCGCACCCTCCGAAGACGAGGAGCGCGACACCGACGACGACGCTAGGCGCGCTCTGCCGCAAGCCGGTCACGGGTGGCCTCGTCGGATCCTCGGTACGAATCGAGCTCGGTCCGGATCGCGTCGATCAGCTCGT
>JAVXWR010000803.1:0-4746 GCA_032230725.1 Actinomycetota bacterium | reverse complement strand
CATCGCCCGGACGGCCGCGTCGTCGGTGGTGTCCGCGACGACGGCGAGGGTGGTGCCGTCCACCGACGCAGCGGCGATCCCGAGGTCGTCCGCCGACCGCGCGACGAGCGCCACCGACGCCCCTTCGGCCGCCAGCGACTGCGCGCACGCCAGTCCGATCCCGCGCGAGGCTCCGGTGACGATCGCGCGGGCACCGGTCAGTCCGAGATCCATGCGCCCGGCCTTCCCCGGCGGGCGCCGTCCCACGCGTCCGTCGAGCTCACGCACCCGCCGTCACGCGTCCGGCGCGGCGCCGTCGGCGGCGGGCAGCAGGAGCGTCACGGTCGTCGGCGTCGCGGAGCGCAGCCGCAGCCGGCCGCCCTGGGCCTCGGCGAGCCGGCGAGCCAGCGCGAGCCCGATCCCGTGCCCCTCCCGGTCCCCGGTCCGGCCGGTGAACAGGGCCGCCTCGTCGAGCGCGAGGGTGCCCTCGTCACCGACGTCGACGGCCACGGCGGGGGCCGCGTCGCGGGCGGTGACGGTCACCTTTCCCGCGCCGTGGACCAGCGCGTTCTCCACCAGCACCGCGAGGATCTGGCGCACGGCGGCCGCCGAGGCCCGGACGTGCAGGTCGCCGTCCTCGGCGCGCGACGCGATCGACCGGCCCGGCGGCACGCCGTCGGCCCGGGCCTCGGCGACCACGGCGTCCACCAGGTCGTCCACGGTGAGCACCTCGCGCCGCGACCCCGCCGGCTCGCGCGCCAGGCGGAGGAGCTCGGAGACGGTGCGGTCGAGCCGGTCCGCGGCTTCCAGCGCCCCGTCGAGCGCTTCGGCGGCCGATGGGGAGCCCGGCGGCAGGCTCGCGGCCTCCTCCAAGCGCAGCCGCAGCCCGGCGAGCGGGGTGCGGAGCTGGTGGGAGGCCTCGGCGGAGAACGCGCGCTCGCGGGTGAGGAGCGCGTCGAGCCGGGTCGCGGTGACCGCGAGCGAGCGGTGGACGGCGGCGATCTCGGGGACCGGGGCCCGGCGGCCGTCCGGGGCGGGCTCGGAAACGGTGAAGTCGCCCTCGCCGAGCCGGGCGGCGTCCTGGGCGAGCACCTCCAGGGGTGCGGAGAGCCGCACGGCCAGGCGCCGGGCCACCAGCCGGGAGCCGACCACCGCGGCGACGCCGAGCACGAGCATCACCGCCCACGTCACCCCGACGCGCTCCACGGCGTCCGCCTCCTCCCGTGAGGCGCGCAGGACACCCACCCGGCGGTCACCGTCGAACACCGGGACGGCGACGACGAACTCGCCCTCGTCGCTCGCGCGGACCACGCGACCGCGCAGCGCCCCGCCCAGTGCGGGGGCGAGCCGGGGCGGGCCGTCGCCGGTGATCCGCCGCCCGTCGAGGCCGTAGACGGCCGCGGGGCTGTCGGCCGACACGGGGGAGACCCCACCCGGGACGTTGCCGGCGGCGAGAACCGGGGCGATGCCGTCGGCCGCCACCTGGGTGTCGCCCTCGAGGTCGCTCTGCTCGTCCACGACGTAGTAGCGGGCCGCGCCGGCGGCCAGGGGCAGGCCGAACACCGTGATGGCCACCAACGAGACCACCATCGCGAAGCGGATGATGCGCGCCTGCACGGCTCAGCCCTCCGGGCGCTCGAGGCGGTACCCGTGACCGCGGACGGTGGCGATCGCGGGATGGGCGCCGAGCTTGCGGCGCAGCGCGGCGATGTGGACGTCGAGGGTCTTCGTCGAGCCCGACCAGTGCTCGTCCCACACGTCGCTCATGAGGGTCTCGCGGGTGACGACGGCGCCCGCCTCCGCCGCGAGCCGCGCCAGCAGGTCGAACTCCTTGGCCCGCAGCCCGAGCTCGGCGCCGTCGCGGACCACGGTGCGCGCGGCGAGGTCGACGGTGAGGTCGCCGAGGACGAGGCGTCCGCCGCGGGCGGTCCCCTCGGGCACCGGCGCGCCCGCCCGGCGCAGGTGGGCCCGGACCCGCGCGGCCAGCTCGGTGTAGCGCACGGGCTTGATCAGGTAGTCGTCCGCGCCCGCCTCCAGGGCCACCACGACGTCCATCTCGTCGGCCCGCGCGGTCAGCACCACGATCACCGCGTCCGGGTGCGCGCCGCGCAGCCGCCGGCACACCTCGGCGCCCTCGAGGTCGGGGAGGCCGAGGTCGAGCAGCACGAGGTCGGGGCCGGGCAGCGACCGGTCGAGGGCGGAACCACCGTCGGCGAACGCACGGACCCGGTGTCCCTCCGCCTCGAGCCGGGAGGCGAGCACCCCCCGGATGGTCTCGTCGTCCTCGACGACCCACAGCTGCGCCACGGACGACCACCGTACGGTCGTGATCCGTCTTGCCGACCGTTAACCCGGAAAGGCGCAACATCGACGTCGTGATCTCCGAGGGGGCGACGGGGCTGCCGGTGCGCGCACGGATCGCGGCCGCGACGGCCCGGCTGGTGGGCGCGATCGCGCGGCGCGCCGGCCGGCACGGATCGGTGATCGGCGGCCGGGTGGCGACGGTGCTCGACCGCCGGATGCTCGCCCGGCTCGCGGCCGGACGCACGGTCGTGCTCGTCACCGGCACCAACGGCAAGACCACCACCACCTCGATGATCGCCCGTGTCCTGGGCGGCGCGGCGTGCGGCGTGGCCACCAACCACCTCGGCGCCAACATGCCCGACGGCATCACGACCGCCCTGCTCGACGGCCTCTCCTCGCGCCCGGCCTCGGGGGCCGCGTCGGTGGCCGTCATGGAGGTCGACGAGTCCTACCTGGGCGAGGTGGCCGCCGCGACCGACCCGCACGTGATCGTGCTGCTGAACTTCAGCCGCGACCAGCTCGACCGTGTCGGGGAGGTGCGCACGGTCGCCCGTCGGGTCGGGGAGGCCGTCGCGGCGCACCCCGCCGCCCGCGTGGTCGCCTTCGCCGACGACGTGCTCTGCGCCGGGGCCGGGATGGCGGCGGAGTCGACGGTGTGGGTCTCCTCGCCGAGCCGCTGGACCGGCGACGCCGGGGTGTGCCCCCGCTGCGACGGCGCCGTGACCCGGGCCGGCGTGCAGTGGGCGTGCATGTCCTGCGGGCTCGCCCGCCCCGACGGGGACTGGACGCTGGTCGAGGACGCCGACCCGGCGACGGTGACGGGTCCCGGCGGGACCACGACCGCGCTCGACCTGTCGCTGCCCGGCCACGCGAACCGGCTCGACGCCGTGTTCGCGCTGGCCGTCGGCGCGGAGCTCGGCGTCGACCCCGCCGTCGCGGCCGCCCGGCTGCGCGGCCTCGAGCAGGTCGGCGGCCGCTACCGCACCGTCACCCGCCCCGGCGGCTCCACCCGGCTGCTGCTGGCCAAGAACCCGGCGGGCTGGGCCCAGGTGCTCGACCTGCTCGAGGAGGGGCCGCCGCGCCCCGTCGTCGTCGCCGTCAACTCCCGCGAGGCCGACGGCCGGGACGTCTCCTGGCTCTGGGACGTGGAGTTCGAGCGGCTCGCCGGCCACCCGCTGGTCGCGGCGGGGGAGCGGGCCGCGGACCTGTCGGTGCGCCTGGCGTACGCGGGGCTGGGCCACCGGCTCGCCGTCGACGCGGTCACCGCCACCCGCGACACCCTCGGCGAGGTCGACCTGATCGGCAACTACACCGCCTTCCACGACGCCGCGCGGGCCCTGACGTGAGCGAGCCGGTCACGATCGTCCTGCTGCTCCCGCAGGTGCTGGGCACCTACGGCGACGCGGGCAACGCCGCCGTGCTCGCCACCCGTCTGCGCTGGCGCGGGATCCCCGGCCACGTGCTCACCGTCGGCTGGACCGACGCCGTGCCCTCGGGCGGCGACGTCTACGTGCTCGGCGGTGGTGAGGACGCCGCGCAGGTCCTGGCCTGCGAGCGGCTGCGCGACTCCATCGGCCTGCGGCGGGCCCTCGACCGCGGCGCCCCGGTCCTCGCCGTCTGCGCGGGCCTGCAGATCCTCGGCACAGCGTTCACCACCGGGGACGGCACCCGGGTGGCGGGGCTGGGCGCCCTCGACGTCGAGACCCGGCCCGGGGGCGGGCCGCGCCGGATCGGCGACGTCGTCGCGGAGCCACTGCTCCCCGGGCTCGACGGGCTCCTGGAGGGCTTCGAGAACCACGGCGGGATCACCGAGCTGGGCGCCGACGCCGCGCCCCTGGCCCGGCTGCGCGACCCGGCCCGCGGCCCCGTCGGCGCGGGCAACGGCACCGGTGACCGGTCCGAGGGCGCGGTGTCCGACCGGGGACGCGGCAACGTCGTCGGGACCTACCTGCACGGTCCCGTCCTCGCGCGGAACCCGGCGCTGGCCGACCTGCTGCTCACCCGGGCCGTGGGGGAGCTGCCGCCGCTCACGGTCCCCGACGGGATCCCTGCGGCGACCGCCGAGCGGCTCCGCGCGACGCGCCGGCCGGGCGGTGAGCTCAGGACGGGCGCGGAGCTGCGGACAGGCGCTCGGCGACGTGCGGGGGCATGAGGACCGCGCTACGGGCCAGGAGGGCGACGAAGCGTGAGGTGAGGACGTCGGGCTCGGAGCTCGTCGTCGCGGCGAGCTCGCGCTCCGCCCGCGGGATCGGGCGCGCGATCCGCCCCGTGAACGAGGACGGGACGATCCCGGCGGGCACGAGCGCGGGCCCGATCCCGGCCGCCACCAGCTGCGGGGCCACCGCGGTCTGCTCGGTGCGCACCGCCACCTGTGGCCGGAAGCCCGCAGCGGCCGCGGCCGCGTCGAGCTCGGCGGAGAGCTCGTGGTCCGCGGCGTACTGGACCCAGGCGACGTCGGCGAGC
>JAVXWR010000793.1:0-15430 GCA_032230725.1 Actinomycetota bacterium | reverse complement strand
TGCGACACAAGATCAACGTAGGCAGCGTGGCGCTCGCGATCCCGAGCGCCACGCCGCCGAACAAGACCCTCAACCACCGCAACCCCTCACCGTCGAGGTGTTGCGACGACCCCCCGCATCCGCCACGAAGGTGATGAACCGGCCGGTCGTACTCTTCGGGGCAGCGTCAGAGGCCCAGCCTGCGGGCGATCAGCATCTTCTGGACCTCGCTGGTGCCCTCACCGATCTCGAGGATCTTCGAGTCTCGGTAGTGGCGGGCCACCGGGTACTCGTTCATGAACCCGTAGCCGCCGAAGATCTGCGTGGCGTCGCGGGCGTTGTCCATCGCGGCGCCCGACGACACCAGCTTCGCGATGGCGGCCTCCTTGGTGAACGACACCCCGGCGGCCATCTTCTCGGCGGCGTGCTGCCAGGCCAGGCGGGCGGTGACGGCGCGGGTCTCCATCTCCGCGATCTTGAACTGGATCGCCTGGTAGGTCCCGATCGCGGCGCCGAACGCCTGCCGCTCGTGGGCGTAGCGCACCGACTCGTCGACGCAGCCCTGGGCGGCGCCGGTCGAGAGCGCCGCGATCGCGACCCGGCCCTCGTCGAGGATCGACAGGAACTGGGCGTAACCACGGCCGCGCTGCCCGACGAGGTTCTCCTCGGGGACGCGGCAGTCGGCGAACGCGAGCTCGTGGGTGTCCGAGGCGTTCCAGCCGACCTTGGAGTAGCTCGGCGCCACGGTGAATCCGGGCGTCCCGGAAGGCACGAGGATGGCGCTGATCTCGCGCTTGTCGCGGGTCCGGCCGGTGACCGCGGTGACCGTGACGTGGGAGGTGATCCGGGTGCCCGAGTTCGTGATGAACGCCTTCGAGCCGTTGATCACCCAGTCACCCGCATCGACCTGCGCGGTGGTCCGCGTCGCGCCCGCGTCCGAGCCGCCGCCCGCCTCGGTGAGACCGAAGCCGCCGAGCGCCTTCCCCTCGGCCAACGCGGGCAGCCACTGCTGCTTCTGCTCGTCGGAGCCGAAGCGCGCGATCGGCATGATCCCCAGCGACACCCCGGCCTCGAGGGTGATCGCCACCGACTGGTCGACGCGGCCGAGCTCCTCGAGCGCGACGCACAGCGCCACGTAGTCGCCGCCCATGCCGCCGTACTCCTCGGGCACCGGCAGACCGAACAGGCCCATCTCGCCCATGGTGGCGACGAGGTCGTAGGGGAACTCCTCGCGGATGTAGTAGTCCGCGATGGCCGGCGCGACCTCCTTCTGCGCGAAGTCCTCGACGGTCGCTCGGAGGGCCTCGTGCTCCTCGGACAGCTGCATGATCATTCCTCTTCGGAGGGGGTGACGGTGACCAGCGGCGCGTCGAGCGCGACCGTGGCGCCGGCGGTCGCAGGCAGGTCGGTGACGACGCCCGCGACGGGCGCGGTGAGCACGTGCTCCATCTTCATGGCCTCGAGCACGACGAGCCGCTGGCCGGCCTCGACGTGCTGGCCCGGCTCGACCTCGACCACGCTGACCGTGCCCGGCATCGGGCTCGTGACCGCGCCGTCCGACGCGCCGCCGGCGGTGCGGGCCGCGGCGAGGCGCTCCCGCTCGCGCAGCGCCCACGCGGCGCCGTCGCGGCCGACCCAGGTGACACCGTCCTCGGAGGTGGCCGTGCGGTAGCGGCGGGTTAGCCCGCCGACGGTGACGACGAGGCCGGTCGCGTCGCGGTGCGCGCTGGCCGGGCGGCGCTCGCCCTGCTCCGTGGTCGAGCTCGGCTGCGCTGCGTCACCGGCGACGATCGATACCGTCGCGGCGTCGGCGCGGCCGCGGACCGCCACGTCGATCGGCTCCGGGTGCTCCACGCCCACCGGGACGAGGGTCCACCGCGCCGGCGCGGGCCCGCCGCCGAGGCGCCAGCCGCCGAGGCGGTCGAACGGGTCGCCGGTCTCGCCGCCGTCGGGCAGGCGCAGCAGCCCGTCGAGTGCGGCGGCGACGACGACGTCGTCGGGCACCTGCGCAGCGGCCGGCTCGGACGCGGCGCGCTCCACCCGTCGGCCGATCAGGCCGGTGTCGAGGCGGCCCGCGCGGACGTCGTCGTCGGCGAGCAGCCCCCGCAGCCAGGCGAGATTGGTGCCGACGCCGAGCACGGTGGTGGCGCCCAGGGCAGCGTCGAGGCGGTCGAGCGCACTCGTCCGGTCGGGGCCGTGGGTGATGATCTTGGCGAGCATCGGGTCGTAGGCGCTGCCGACCTCGGAACCGGTGGCGACCCCGGCGTCGACCCGCGCGTGCGCCGGCCACTCGAGCGCCAGGATGCGCCCGCCGGTGGGGAGGAAGCCGCGGGCCGGGTCCTCGGCGTAGAGCCGGACCTCGACCGCGTGGCCGTCGAGGGTCAGGTCCTCCTGGTCGTAGCCCAGCGGCTCGCCCACGGCGACCCGCAGCTGCTCGGCGACGAGGTCGATCCGCGCTCCCCGGATGCGCACGACCTCCTCGGTCACCGGGTGCTCGACCTGCAGCCGGGTGTTCATCTCGAGGAAGTAGAACTCGCTCGCGTCGGCGTTCGTGACGAACTCGACCGTGCCGGCGCCGATGTACCCGCAGGCCCGGGCCGCGTCGACCGCGGCCCGGCCCATCGCGTCGCGCTGCTTCTCGTCCAGCACCGTCGAGGGTGCCTCCTCGACGACCTTCTGGTGACGGCGCTGCAGCGAGCACTCCCGCTCGCCGAGGTGCACGACGGTGCCGTGGGTGTCGGCGAGGACCTGGATCTCGACGTGGCGCGGGTCGGTGACGTAGCGCTCGAGCAGTAGCGTGTCGTCGCCGAAGCTGCCGCGGGCCTCGCGGCGGGCAGCGGCGATGGCGTCGGTGAGCTCGGCGTCGGCGGAGACCACGTGCATGCCCTTGCCGCCCCCGCCCGCGCTCGGCTTGAGCAGCACGGGGAACCCGACCTCGCGCGCGGCGTCGGCGAGCTCGGCGTCGGTGAGGCCCTTCTCGGTGGTCCCGGGCACGAGCGGGACCCCGGCGGGCGCCACGGCCGCCTTGGCCGAGATCTTGTCACCCATCATCTCGATCGCCGATGCGGGCGGCCCGATCCAGGTGAGGCCGGCGTCGGCCACGGCACGGGCGAAGGCGGCGTTCTCGGCGAGGAAGCCGTAGCCGGGGTGGACCGCCTGCGCGCCGGCCCGGAGGGCCGCGTCGACGATCGCGGCCCCGTCGAGGTAGTCGGCGACGCGCACGGCGACGTCGGCCGCGCCCACGTGCGGGGACCCGGCGTCGGGGTCGGTGTACACGGCGACGCTGCGCATCCCGCGGTCGCGTAGGGTCCCGGCGATGCGGACCGCGATCTCGCCGCGGTTGGCGATCAGGACGCTCGTGAACATCAGCCTCACATCCGGAAGACGCCGAAGCGCGGGTCGTCGAGCGGGGCGTGGGCGCAGGCCGAGAGCGCGAGGCCGAGAACGGTGCGCGTCTCCAGCGGGTCGATGACGCCGTCGTCCCACAGCCGCGCCGTGGAGTAGTACGGGTGACCCTGGTGCTCGTACTGCTCGCGCACCGACCCGGCCTCGGCGGACCCGACCGTGCCCAGCACCGTCGCCGCCTGCTCGGCGCCCATGACGCTGATCCGGGCGTTCGGCCACATCCACAGGAACCGCGGCGAGTAGGCCCGCCCGCTCATCGCGTAGTTCCCGGCGCCGTAGGACCCGCCGATCACCACCGTCAGCTTCGGCACCCGCGTCGTCGCGACGGCGGTGACCATCTTCGCGCCGTCCTTGGCGATGCCGCCGGCCTCGTACTCGCGCCCGACCATGAACCCGGTGATGTTCTGCAGGAACACCAGCGGGATGCCGCGCTGGTCGCACAGCTCGACGAAGTGCGCGCCCTTGAGCGCGGACTCCCGGAACAGCACGCCGTTGTTCGCGACGATGCCAACCGGGTGCCCGTGCAGCCGCGCGAACCCGGTGACCAGCGTCGTCCCGTACTCCGGCTTGAACTCGGTGAACCGCGAGCCGTCCACGAGCCGGGAGATCACCTCGCGGACGTCGTAGGCCGAGCGCCCGTCGGGGGGCACGACGTCGTAGAGCTCGCGCGGGTCCTTCTCCGGCGCCACCGAGTCGCGACGTTCCCACGGCGGGGCCGGGACCGCCGGAAGGGTGTCGACGATCTCGCGCACGATCGCCAGGGCGTGCGCGTCGTCGTCGGCGAGGTGGTCGACGACGCCGGAGGTGCGGGCGTGCAGGTCGCCCCCGCCGAGCTCCTCGGCGGTGACCTCCTCGCCGGTCGCGGCCTTCACCAGCGGCGGGCCCCCGAGGAAGATCGTGCCCTGGTTGCGGACGATCACGGCCTCGTCGCTCATCGCCGGGACATAGGCCCCGCCCGCGGTGCAGGAGCCCAGGACGGCGGCGATCTGCGGGATGCCGGCGGCCGACATCGTGGCCTGGTTGTAGAAGATCCGGCCGAAGTGCTCGCGGTCGGGGAACACCTGGTCCTGCTGGGGCAGGAACGCCCCGCCGGAGTCGACCAGGTAGACGCAGGGCAGGCGGTTCTGCAGCGCCACCTCCTGCGCGCGCAGGTGCTTCTTCACCGTCATCGGGTAGTAGGTGCCGCCCTTGACGGTCGCGTCGTTCGCGACGACGACGCAGGTCCGACCGGCGATGCGCCCGACGCCGGTGATGATCCCCGCGCCCGGGGCCGCGTCGTCGTACATCCCGTACGCGGCCAGGGGCGAGAGCTCCAGGAACGCCGACGACGGGTCGAGCAGGGCGTCGACGCGGTCGCGCGGGAGCAGCTTGCCCCGCTCCACGTGCCGCGTCCGTGAGCGCTCCGGGCCGCCGAGACGCACCGTCGCGAGCCGGGCACGCAGGTCGTCCACCAGCTCCCGGTGGGCGGCGGCGTTGTCGCCACCGGGCCGGTCGTCCTCGGCACCGGCGACCGGCACCCCCGCGTCCGCCAGGGTCACCCCGGACCTCCCGTCGACGTGAACGCTGATTAACACGCCACGTTAGTCGGCGTTCACACGGCACCGCAAGAGTCGTAGGGTGCGGGCGTGGAGCAGGCGAGCGTGCCGACGATCGACAGCTGGTCGGGGCCGGGTCCGGCACCCACCCGGCGTCGGAACCAGATCCTCGTGGAGGCGGCGCGGCTGTTCGCGAGCCACGGCTTCCACGGGACGTCGATCGACGGGATCGGGGCGGCCGCCGGCGTCAGCGGGCCGGCCATCTACCGGCACTTCCCCTCGAAGGAGGGCCTGCTCACCGAGATGCTGGTGGGCATCAGCGAGTACCTGCTCGACGGGGGCCGCCGGCTCGCCGCGAGGCACCCCGCACCCGCCGACCGGCTGGACGCGCTCGTCGCGTTCCACGTCGACTTCGCCCTGGAGCGCCCGGAACTCATCTTGGTGCAGGACCGCGACCTCACCAACCTCCCCGACGACGCGCGTCGCCGGGTCCGGGCGCTGCAGCGCGCCTACGTGGAGGTGTGGGAGGACGCGATCGCCCGGGCGGGCGCGCCCCGCTCCCCCGACGAGGTCCGGGTCGCGGCGCACGCCGCGTTCGGGCTGATGAACTCGACGCCGCGCAGCGCCGTGCACGCCCCGGCCGGGACCGCGGCGACGGTGCTGACGTCGATGGTGGTCGCGGCCGTGCGGGGCTGACCTCCCTCAGCCGCGGCGGCCGAGGTCGTCCTGGGCGTGCTGCTGGCGCCGCCGCATCTCCTGGAGCTGCGAGCGCACCGAGATGCGGCGCTGCAGGAGCTCACGGACGTAGTCGTCGCGGCCCGTCTCCTGGGCCTCGTGGATTTGGCGGTTGAGTCGCCGCTCGAAGTTCTCGAGCACGGTGACCTGGCCGGAGATGCGCCGCAGCGTCCCCTCCGCCTCTTCCCGGTGGGCGCGCCCGGCCTCGTCCCGGGACCCGATGACGTGCTCGGGCGCGCTGTTCGGCCTCGTCATGGCGCACCGTCCTTCCGTTCTCGCCGACCTCCAACTGTGCCTCGGACCACAGCGGAGGAAAAGCCCCTCACCGGACGATTCACGCGAGCGGTCGCCGGGAGCGGCCGCAGCGGGGCCGTGATCGACATCGCTGATGCGGACCGTCCGATCCTCGCCCCCACTGTCGTCACACGGTTCTCGATCTCGCTCGACGAGGCGGACAGGAGTCGACCGCCTCCTCCGCGAGGCTCGACGTCATGAGCGAGCTACGGTCCTTCACCGTCGATGTCCCGGAGGCGGCCCTCGACGACCTGCGCCGCCGGCTGGACACGGCCCGCACGCCCGAACAGCCGGCAGGCGCCGGGTGGGAGTATGGGGTCACCGCCGAGTACCTGGGCGAGCTCGTCCGGTCCTGGCGCGAGGACTTCGACTGGCACGCCGTGCAGGACGCCCTCAATGCCTGGCCGCAGGTGCTCACGATGATCGGCGGCCAGCCGGTCCACGCGATCCACGCCCCCTCGCCCCACGCCGACGCCACCCCGCTGCTGCTCCTGCACGGCTGGCCCTCGACCGTCGCGGACTTCCTCGGGATCCTCCCCGCACTGACCGACCGGTTCCACGTCGTCGCGCCGTCCCTGCCCGGGTTCGGGTTCTCCGGGCCGACGCTCGAGACCGGCTGGGACCTCGACCGGCACGCCGACACCCTGCTCGAGCTGATGCGCCGCTGCGGGTACGAGCGCTTCGTGGTCCAGGGCGGCGACTGGGGGGCGATCATCGGGCCGCACGTGGCGCGCCGGGCACCGGAGCGGGTGGCGCTGGTCCACGTGAACGCACTCGTCACGCCGGTGGACTGGACCTCCGGGGACCCGACGGCCGGCCTGGCCGAGGAGGAGAAGGCGCAGGTGTACGCGCTCGGGGCGACGTGGCGGGAGCGCCAGGGCTACGCGGCGATCCAGAGCACCCGGCCGCAGACGCTGGCGCACGCGCTGAACGACTCGCCGGTGGGCCTGCTCGCCTGGGACCTGGAGTGGTTCGTCGACTACGACCCGGCGGGCACCGTGCAGACGCCCATCGACCCGGTCGCGATCCTCGCCGACGTCACCACCACGTGGCTCACCGGGACCGCGGGGTCGTCGGCGCGCACCTACAAGGAGGCAGCTCAGGCGTTCGCGGGCGGGCTCCCGTCCTCGGGCGTCCCGACGGCCGTGGCCTGCTTCCCTGGCGACCACGCGATCCGCGGCCTGACTGAGCGGGCGCACCACGTCGTGCGCTGGACCACCCACGATCGGGGTGGGCACTTCGCCGCGCTGCAGGCGCCGGATCTGCTTGTCGCCGACCTGGTGGAGGCGTGCGAGGAGCAGGGCGTGCCGTAGCGAGTCGGCGGGAACGCACGAGCGGGGCCGTCCACGTCGATGGGCGACCCCGCTCGGCGATCAGTGAATGAAGTCGAATTCTCCGGCCTTGACGCCGAGAACGAAGTCCGACCATTCCTGCGCGGTGAATCGATGTGGGGGAGCCGTGCGATTCTTCGAGTCACGTAGATGGACGTCGCCGCTGGGGAGCAGGGCGACCTCCACACAACTCGCTGAACCACAGAAGGACGACGTGCGGTACGGGGCTGCACTGTCCTGCTTCACCTGCGACAATTTCCTCTCTACGAGACAGTCTTTCCGGACAATCAGCGTGACATCTGCCTGATCAGACCTACGCTTTCTTCGCGACTCAGCGAGTCATTGACGAGGGCGCCGAAGGCGGCTTGGAACTCGAGGACGTCCGACGCTTCTTCGAGATAGTAGTCGCGACCCGAGGCCTCGACGTTTACCACCGTCTGGTCCACCGAGGTAAGACGCGGATAGAAGATGGTGAATGGACTGAGGGAGAAGCGTCGGGTCGGAGCGGAGAACGGCCGGATCCGGAGGTCGACCACGTCAGCCAGTTCCACCAGCGCCTCGAGCTGCTCGTGCATGACCTCCGCCGTCCCCACGGAGCGCAGCAGAGCTCCCTCGTCAAGAACGACCGTGAAGGCGAGCGGACTCTCCGGTCTCGTCAGAGCTGCCTGTCGCTTGATACGGATAGCCACAAGACCGTCGAGTTCGGAGTCGGTCAAGGCGTTGGGGTCGCCGGACATCTCACCCAGAACGGCTCGTGCGTAGGCCGAGGTCTGGAGCAGTCCGGGCACCAGTGTGCAGAAGTGCGAGATCGACGCCGCTTCCGACTCGAGCGAGAGGTAGTACTCGATGTCCGTGGGAGACGCCTCCGAGTACGGGTGCCACCACGCCACAGCTTTGCTCTCGTCGACCCATCGGAGGATCTCGTCCCGGCGTTCGGCGTCCTCGAGCCCATAGACGCTGAGGAGGTTCCGGACGTCCCACGTTTTGGGGAGGGAATGACCGGTCTCCAGGCGACTGATCTTGCTCGTGGACACCTCGAGCTCGGCCGCCACCTGCTCGAGCCGCAGGTTGGCGTCCTCGCGCAGTCGCCGGAGCGTCGCGCCGAGACGGCGGCGCACGACCACGGGCCCGAAGGCCCCGGACGCTCCTGTGGTCACCCCGCCCCCAAGATCGCTGCAACTTTCTCGATCATGGCTTGCCGTGTGCAAGTCGCGCAACCTGCATCACTCGCTCGATACAGTCCCCCAACTGCAAGCGCGCAACCTATCATCAGGCCAGCGGTGCACGTCACAGGGACACGCGGCCCGGTTCACCGCATCGAGAGGGGGACGCCCTCGATGTCGACCGACGACCCACCCGTGCCCGGCGAGTCCTCGTGGGAGGAGGACGCCTCGGCCTACCTCGCTCAGATGCACAACGCCTGGCAGTGGGGCTACTGCGACCCGGCCCTCCGACGTCGGGTGCGCCACCTGTTCGCCGAGTGGGCCGCGGGGAGGGCATCGCACGGCGACCTCGATGAGCTGCTCATGACGTGGCAGGCCCTCCACGGGTTCCCCCTGGAGTACCGACTCCCGATCGGGGTGTGACCTCGGCGGACGATCTCCCGCCTGCACGTGCAGATCGCCCTCGAAGCGACCTGGCGTGTATGCCGGATGCGTATTACGCTTCGGCACCACCTCGGGCAGGCGGGGGTGGAAGAGGGAGTCCGTTTCATGGCCGAGTCCCCGGCGCCGACGACGTTCCGGTTGGCGCCCGAAGAGCGCGCGCTCCTCGAGGCAGTCGCGCACGCCAACGGGCGCACGCTCTCGGCATATGTCCGCGAGGCGGCGCTGGCGGCCGCCCGCGGGTACCTCGCGCAGGAGGGCGTGGAGAAGGTGCTCGAGCGGGACCGCGAGTACATGGAGGAGCGCGCGAAGACGTCGAGCCGGATCGCGGACCACAAGAAGGCGCTGCTGGACGAGACCCCGTCGGCCGAGCCCGACAAGCGCTGATCGGTCACCTCATGTAGGTGTCGCCGCCGCCGGCGGTGACGTGCGCAGCGGCGACGGCATTGGCGGCCACGGCGATCCTGTCGCGGGCCTGCCACACCCGGTTCGCCCCGGTGAACCGCCCGCACTCGTTGGCGAGGTCGGACAGTACCGAGTGCAGGCAGGCACTGGTATTGACGATGCTGGTGATCCGCACCCGCACGTCCGGCTTCGCCAGGAGGCGGAGCGACTGGATGTAATGCAGGGCGAGAGCCGCGGTCGCAGCCACTCTCTCCTCGTCGGACCACTCGCGGTCCACGGAGGACACGTCGAGGACGTGCTGATCGGGGACGCCGAAGAGCTCGCGGATCGCCGTGAACATCGGCAGCGACTCTTCGTACAGCTCGACCAGTTCGGCCGGCTTCTCCAGACACATCCTCGCTACCCCCTCGCGATGACGCCCACCCGCTGCGCCCTGTGGACGCGCCCGAGTCACGCAGCGGAGCGCTTCAACCTAACCGACCCACGAGCGGGCGACCCGCGGGCGAGCGATCTTCGATGTGCGTCCACTTGACGTGGCTCCGAGTATGCGTACGCTGACTACGTATTACAAGCGCTCGGAGGCCGACATGCCGACTCTGCCCGCGTTCGCCCTCCTCGCCGCCGACGCGGCTCCAGCCACCACGTCGCCGGACCGGACCGGCCTGATCGCGGTGGGTGTGCTGGTGGCCGCCGTCCTGGTGGTCATGTGGCGCCCCCTCCTGCGCCTCCTGCTGATCGCGCTGGTCGCGCTCGTCGTCATCGGTCTCGGTGTCGTGATGAGTCCGGACCTGGCGTCGACCGGGGCTCCGTCGACCTCGACGCCGCAGGCGCCCAGCCCGAGCACCGCTACTCCGACGCCCTCGGACACCCGGCGCGCCCAGACCGGCTGACATCGCTGCGTGATCGATGTGTGATCTCGGCGTGACCAGGTAACCCTGGAGGACGCCGACCACAGCCTCAGGGGGATGAGGACATGGGACGTCACCACCGACCCGACGACACCACCGACTCGCTCGGCCGGGCACAGCTCGTCATGACGATGCGCCCGACGCCGCAAGTCGCACCGGCGCCCGTCGTCGAGCCGCTCGGTCCACCCGCCCATCTCGACCGGCGCGGACGCCGCAGCGCCCGCCGTCAGCAGGCCGAGGCTCAGGCGCTGGCCGCGCGGGTCGCCCGGGCCCAGCGCCGGTTGCGGCAGGTGTCCGCGCCACCCGACGTGCTGCCGACGCCACGGCCGGCCGCCGACGCGTCTCCGCCCTGGCGCTCGGAGCTCCCGTCGCCGCGGGAGTCATCCGGCTGAGCGCTCCCGGTCCCGCAGGACGTTCTTCTGGATCTTGCCGGTGGACGTCTTCGGGAGCTCGCCGAACACCACGCGCTTCGGTGCCTTGTAGCGGGCGAGGTGGTTCCGGACGTAGTCGACCAGCACGTCCGGCTCCACCTCCTCCCGCACGCTGACGTAGGCGACCGGGATCTCGCCCCAGCGCTCGTCGGGGGCGCCGACCACGGCCGACTCGATCACCGCGGGATGGCTGTCGAGCACCCGCTCGACCTCCACCGAGGCGATGTTCTCGCCACCGGAGATGATCACGTCCTTGCTGCGGTCGCGGATCTCGGCGTAGCCGTCGGGGTGCACGACGCCGAGGTCGCCGGTGCGGAACCACCCCGCGACGTCGACCTCCGCCGTCGCCCCCGCGTCCCGGTAGTAGCCGAGCATCACGTCGTTGCCGCGCAGCACCAGCTCGCCCATCGACTCGCCGTCGGCGGGGACGTCCTCGCCGGTGGTCTCGTCGATCACGCGCAACCGGGTGGCGACGACGTTGCCGACGCCCTGCCTGGCGTGCAGGCCCGCCCGCTCCTCGTCGGAGAGCTCGTCCCACTCGGGGAGCCAGTCGTTGACGACGGCGGGTCCGTAGGTCTCGGTGAGGCCGTAGAGATGGGTGACGTCCATGCCGAGCGCGCGCATGCGCGAGAGCAGGGTCGGCGAGGGCGGTGCACCCCCGGTCGCGACGGTGACCCGCCGCTCGGGCGCGGGTCCGTCCGCCGCCGACGAGCCCGCGATCATCGTGAGCACGGTGGGCGCCGCGCAGAAGTGGGTGACGCCCTCGGCGCGCACCAGTCGCCAGATCTCCTCGGCGTCGATCGCGCGCAGGCACACGTGCGTGCCCCCGGCCGCCGTCACCGCCCACGGGAAGCACCAGCCGTCGCAGTGGAACATCGGCAGGGTCCACAGGTAGCGGGAGTCCGGGGCGAGCCGGACGTGGTAGGCCATCGCGAGGGCCTGCAGGTACGCCCCGCGGTGGTGGTACATCACGCCCTTCGGGCGCCCCGTGGTCCCGCTGGTGTAGTTGATCGCGAGCAGGCCCCGCTCGTCGGCCACCGGCACCACGTTCGGTGTCGCCGACGCGAGCCGGTCCTCGTAGTCGTCGCCCTCGGCCAGCAGCGTCGTGCCGAGACGCTCGGCGACGGTGCCCGCGAGCTCGGCCAGGTCCGACGTCGCGAGCAGCACCCGCGCGCCGGAGTGCTCCACGATGTGGACGAGCTCGTCGGCCGAGAGCCGGGTGTTGAGCGGCACGAGCACCGCGCCGGCGTAGGGCACGCCGTGGTGGGCCTCGAGCATGATGTGGCTGTTGGTGGCCAGCACCGCGACCCGGTCACCGGGCCGGACGCCCAGCGCGCCGAGGGCACCGGCCAGGCGACGGGAGCGGTCGGCGAACTCCCGGTAGGTGAAGCGCCGCTCCGCGGTCGATCCCCCCGGCGCCGCGCTCGCGCCGGGATCGACGATCGCGGTGCGCTCGGCGAACGCGTGCTCCGACCGGTCGAGGAACGCGGTCGGTGTGAGCTCGGTGAACGTGAACGGCGCGGGTGTCGGTGTGTCATCCACGGACGGGCCGGTGGTCACGAGGTCCTCCCGCGGGGCGACGGTGCCGGATCAGGAGAGCCTAGGCCGTGCGGACGGGGTCATGCCTGCTCGGCCGAGCACCACCACGTCGTCCGGCCCCCGACGGTGCCCCGCTCCATCGGCGCGCCGCACCGGGGGCAGCTCTCGTCGCGCTGCCGGTGGGGGATGACCTCGCCGGTGTGCACCCCGCCGTGCTTGATGGCCTCCCGGGTGGCCTTGCGCAGCACACGGCGCAGTTCGTCGAGCTCGGTGACGGAGAACGTCCCGGCCGGACGGTGCGGGTCGACCTTCGCCTGCCAGAGGGTCTCGTCGGCGAGCAGGTTCCCGACGCCGGACAGCACGGCCTGGTCGAGCAGCCGCGCCTTGATCGGCGAGGTACCCCGCCCGACCCGCGCCCGGAAGTCGTCGCGGTCGATCTCGGCGGCGTCCGGGCCGAGGGCATCCAGGTCGGGCTCGAGCCGGACCCGCCCGAGCCGGCGCTTGTCGAAGAGCCGCAGCGACCCGCCGTCGTCGAAGCTGATGGTGACGCGGTCCCACTCTGGCTTCTGCCCCGTCTCGTTCGCCCTCTTCGGGAGTCCGCCGGCGAGATCCCCCTCGCGCGAGCCCCGCGGGCCGGTGACGCGGATGCGCCCGCCCATCCCGAGGTGCACCCCGAGGTGGGGGCCCTCGGCGCCGTCGGCGGTGACGGTGTCGCACCACATGGTCTTGCCCCGCCGGTGCGCGGCGGTGAGCTGCCCGCCGACGAGCGCCTTCGCGATCTCGCCCGGCTTGTGGGGGCGGCAGACGTACTCGTCGGAGTCGTCGACGTCGGTGATCGTCCGGCCCACCGCCTTCTCGAGCACCCGGCGCGCGTTCTCGACCTCGGGAAGCTCGGGCACGTCCGGGTGTTCCCCGGCCCGCACCACCTCACGCCGGGACGGCGAGGGCGAGCGGGGTCACCGTCGGCGGCGCCGTGTTTAACCGCGCCGTCACCTTCGGGAACATCGCAGGGGTGACAGTGTCGCCCGTGGTCCCGGGTCCGCACGAGATGCTCGCCGTCGCGCTGGAGCAGGCGCGCGCGGGGGCGGCGCAGGGTGGTGTCCCGGTCGGCGCGGCCCTCTACGCGGCCGACGGCATCCTGCTCGGCGCCGGGCACAATCGCCGCGTCCAGGACGGCGACCCGGCCACCCACGGCGAGACCGCCGCCTTCCGGGCCGCGGGTCGGCGCCCGGACTACGCCGGGACGACGATGGTCACCACGCTCTCCCCCTGCTTCTTCTGCGCCGGCCTGATCCGCCAGTTCCGCATCCCCCGCCTCGTGGTCGGGGAGGCCGGGACGTTCGGCGGACAGCACGCGTGGCTCGCCGAGCACGGCGTCGAGGTCACGGTCCTCGACGACCCGGAATGCGCGGAGCTCATGGGCCGGTTCGCGAAGGAGCACCCCGACACCTGGCTCGAGGACATCGGCGGCCCGGAGTGACCGCCACCGCCCACCGGCCGGGCTCGACCCGCGTCGCTCCCTGAACCACGGAACGAATCCCGGAACGGAGACCCGAGTGTCCATCGTCGACGAGCCCTCCGACGTCGTCCTGCGCGACGGCGTCTACGGCGATCGAGTCGCCGCCGTCGAGCCCGGGGGTGCGGAGTTCATCCCGCTCGCCGAGCGGCACGGCAAGCCCCGCCAGCTCTTCTGGACGTGGTGCTCGCCGAACCTCGAGTTCGCGACGATCTTCGTCGGGGTGCTCGCGGTCAGCGCGTTCAGCCTCGGCTTCTGGGGCGCGGTCGTCGGGGTCGTCGTGGGCACGGCCCTCGGGTCGCTCACCCACGGCCTGCTCTCCTCGCGGGGGCCCGCGGCGGGCGTGCCCATGATGGTGCTCTCCCGGATCGGGTTCGGGTTCCTCGGCAACGCGCTGCCCGCCGGGCTGAACGCGATCGTCGGCGGCATCGGCTGGTTCGCGGTCAACAGCGTGTCCGGGGCGCTCGCCCTCTCCACCCTGACCGGGATGCCCGCGTGGCTGGGCCTGCTCATCGTGGCGCTCATCCAGATCGCGGTGGCGCTGCTCGGGCACAACCTCATCCACGGCTTCGAGAAGGTCGTGCTCCCGGTGCTCGCCGTGGTCTTCGCGATCACGTCCGTGGTGATCCTCACCCAGGTCGACCCGTCGTTCGTCCCCACTGCCGGGCAGCCGGCCGGCTCGGCCGCGGGCTTCCTGCTCACCGTCGGGGCGACGTTCGGTTACGCGGCAGGCTGGAACCCCTACGCCACCGACTACACCCGCTACCTGCCGCCCGACGCCAGCCCGAAGGCCGTCGGTTGGGCGGCCGGGCTGGGTGTGTTCGTGCCCTGCGTGATCCTCGAGACGGTGGGCGCGGCGTCCGCAACGCTCGCGACCGACCCTACCGCCACCCCGACCGCGGCCTTCACCGAGCACCTGCCCGGCTGGCTCGCCGCCCTGACGCTGCTGTGCATCGCGGTGGGTGCGGTCGCCGCGAACGCGATCAACATCTACTCCGGCTCGATGTCGTTCGTCGCGCTCGGCATCCGGCTCCCGCTGACCCTGCGTCGCGCGCTGGCCGTGGGTGTCTTCGGGGTGCTCGGCTTCATCGTCGCGCTGTTCGGTCTGGCGGATGCGGGCGAGGCGTACGAGGGCTTCCTCCTGATCATCGCGTACTGGATCGGGCCCTGGCTCGCCGTCCTGTTCGTCGACTGGTACCTGCGCCGCGGCCAGAACACCGAGCCGCTGCTCTTCGACACGTCGTACCGCAACAACGCAGGCCCGATCGCGATGCTCGCCGGCATCGTCGTGTCGATCGTGCTGTTCTCCAACCAGACGTCCTTCACCGGCTTCGTCGCCCAGGCGGCGCCGCAGATCGGGGACATCGGTTTCGAGGTCGGCTTCGTCGTCGCGGCCGCGATCTACTGGCTCATGCGGAGGTCGGCGCCGACGCGCTGAGCTCCGGGGTGGGCGTGCTCCGGACGACCTCGTCCACCACGCCCGACTCCATGCCAGGCTGGTCCACCAGGCGCGCCTGGGGGCAGAGTGGCCTCACCATCGCGGGCGAGGAGGCGGCGCATGGACGAGGGCATCGGGGCGTGGGTGGCCCGACGCGCCGCACGCACCCCCGACGCCGTGGCCCTCGTCGACGGCCCCACCGGGGCGCGCACCTCCTACGCCGAGCTCGATGAGCGCGTGGGGGCGCGCGCCGGCCGCCTCGCCGCGCTCGGGGTCGGTCACGGCGACCGGGTGGCGCTGCTCGGCGAGA
>JAVXWR010000792.1:0-8492 GCA_032230725.1 Actinomycetota bacterium | reverse complement strand
AAGCGCGCCGCCTGCGGATTCCGCAACCGCGGCAACTACCGCACCCGAGTACGGTTGCTCTGCACTCGATCAACACGACGGTTCGCAGCGTGAATCAGACCGCTGCCCACTCAAGATCGAAGAGCCGACTTAGGAGACACGCCCTAGCCGGAGACCGCACGCTCGCCGTGGTCAAGACCGACCACCTCGACGCCTTCACCACCCCCGAGCCCCGAGGCCGCATCGTGGTCACCACCGGGCTGCTCGACGCCCTCGAGCCCGTCGAACGCCGAGTCGTCCTGGCCCACGAGACCTCCCACCTCCGCCACCGCCATCCCTGGTGGGTTCTCGCCGCCGACCTCGCCGCCGCCGTCAACCCCCTGCTCATGGCCACCGCCCGCACAGTGGGCCACTGCGTCGAGCGCTGGGCCGACGAAGACGCCGCCGCATTGGTCGCCGAACGCCCCCAAGCCGCCCGGGCCCTGGCCCGCACCGCCCTGCTCATGCATCGACACGGAACCGCCAGAGCCTCCGGAGCCCGCGGCGTCATGACCGCCGACGTCCCCGGTCGAGTCCAGGCCCTCCTCGGACCACCGCCCCGTCGCCGGCCCGCAACGGTGGCAGCCCTCGTCGGTCTCGTTCTTGTTTGCGCCCTCGCCGCCGGCGCCGTGCAACACCTCGGCGAGCGACTCTTCGACCACGCCGGAGTCGGAGCATCCAGCCAGCACCCCTGAGCACTGACACTGGCGCCAGCGGGCAGCTGTCCCATCCTGGTATCGGTCTTTTCAGTGCCCAGCGACCGACGTTGAACCCCCAGTGGATCACCTGGACACCGACTTCCAGCGCCCGCCCGGTGCGGCCGTGCAGGGTGCTGGGGATCGCCCCGTCGCACCTGCGTCGTCATGACGGCACCCGTTGCCGGGCGCACGATCAGGTTGACTTCCCTCCACCCTTAGGTGAGCCTGCCCTTGCTCGCACAGGTCGTGGCGGGGGTGCGGACGAGAGGGTGGCACATGGGCGAGGGGCAAACCCTGTTACTCGGGTTCATCGCTGGAGCGACCATCTTGCTAGGCCTGCCGCTGGGTCGGCTGCGGGCCCCGGCCGAGCGGACGCGGGTGTTCCTCAACGCCACCGCGGTCGGGATCTTGGTGTTCCTCTTGTGGGACGTGCTCTCCCACGCCTTCGAGCCGGTCGACTCCGCGCTGGGGGCGTTGCACGACGGCACCGGCGGGCTGGGGCCGGTGTTCGGGTTCGGGCTGTTGTTCCTGGTCGGGCTCAGCGTCGGCTTCGGCGCCCTGGTCGGCTACGAGACCTGGCTGCAGCGCCGCTCGGACCAGCTCGCTCGCAGGAGCTCGGCGCATGGGCCCGGGGTGGGCGGGCCGGGGGCGATGGCGGCCACTGAGACCCCGACCCTGGCGTCGTCGGGGTGGTCGCCGGCGCGGCGGCTGGCGTTGCTGATCGCGGTCGGGATCGGTTTGCACAACTTCGGGGAAGGCCTGGCCATCGGCGGCTCCGCCGCCAGCGGCGAGATCGGGCTGGCGGTGCTGCTCGTGATCGGGTTCGCGCTGCACAACGGCACCGAAGGGTTCGGCATCGTCGCGCCGCTGGCCGCCGAGGGTGAACGGCCCAGCTGGGGATTCCTGTTGGCCATGGGTCTGATCGGCGGCGGCCCCACCTTCGTCGGAACCGCCATCGGCGCCCAGTTCACCAGCGACGCGCTCAGCGTGGTGTTCCTGACCCTGGCCGCTGGCTCGATTCTCTACGTCGTGCTGCAACTGATCATGCTGGCCGGCAGATCGAGACGGCGCCACGCCCTCTACGCCGGGGTCCTCGTTGGCCTGGCCGTCGGGTTCGTCACCGACATGATCGTCACCGCCGGCGGCGCCTGACCAACCCCCCGAGGCCCAACCGTCCTGGGGCCTCGCGATCGGGACACCGGCGCGGCCCGACCGGTCCGCCCCGCGCTCGGCTTGGCCGTACCGCAGGTCAACCAGGGGGTGCACCTCGAGCTCGCCCACCAGCCGGGCCCCGCTGCGGACCACTGACATAGAGCCGACCTATCGGGCTTTCAGACCGTTGGCAGCGCCGGGATGAGACTCCGGGTGACTTCCCGTTCGGGCCGCGGTGATCGGGCCGGCACTGACTGGGCGGGCCCGCTCAGTGCTGCGAGGTGCTGGGGTAGGTGGGTCGGCGACCCCATGCCTGGAAGAACAACTTGTCCAGTACCACGGTGTCGGGGCGGGCGAGGTGCTCGCCGAGCGCTTCGACCAGTGCGTCGAGCTGTCCGGCGCTGAACTCCCCGGCCGATAGCAGCCTCTCGCGGCAGATCTCGACGAACCGCAGCACGTTCGTCTGGTTGAGGTCCCCCGGCCGCGCCAGTTTTTGGTGTGCGCAGGCCCCGACGTCCACTAGCCCGGCAGCTCGCAGCATCCCCTCCAGCCGCCGGCCGATATGGACATCAAGCCCCGCGCGTTGCCAGACCCGCTCGAGCGCATCGACGAGGACCCCGAAGCCCGGATGCGGCGGCTCGCAGGTCCAGGAGATCCAGTCGATTTCCTCGAGGGCGACCCAGCCGCCCGGACGCGTAAACCGGACCATCTCAGTGATCACCGGCATGGGATCTGGGGTGTGCACCAGAACCAGCCGGGCATGGCACAGGTCGAACGACTCTTCCAGGGCGGTATCACCGGCGGTGGCCTGGCAGAGCTGAACCTGCTCCTGCAGGCCCCGCTCGGCCAGCGACCGCGCGGCCATGCCGAGCATCCGCGCGTCCCGGTCGAGCCCGATGACCGCTCCGGTCGGTCCTACCCGCTCGGCGAGCAGATCGAGCACGCCCAACGGGCCGCAGCCGACATCGATCGCGTGGCCACCGGCCGCCAGGCCGACCCGATCCAACAGCGACCGAGCCTCTGGGGCGTGCAACGCGGCCTGGCCTAAGAGCCGTGTTCGCTCCTGCTCGTCGACCCCGAGCACGTAGTCGTATGTCACCGACGTCGGCCCGGTTACGCCCTCGGTCACCACGCACCCCCGGCATCACTCGCTCACTCCCAAGGCACTGGCAAGCCAGCGGAATCCCGTGTCAGGGTCCCGCGCGGCTGCGGGCGCGACCTGGAGAACTAGAGTCTTGTGACGATTCGTAGCTAACGGTACGACCGAACGAGCGAACCAGGCCGGGGGAAACCCGGAGGCGGGACGCGGTGTCCGACACGGCTCATCGAGCGGACCGACGGGACAGCCGCCGAGCGCGCAGGCATCGGAACCGGATCGACCCGGCCCGCATACAGGAGTCCATAGACGGCGACGACGGCGGTATCAGGCGTGGCGGAGGCCGGTGTACGCCGGTGGAGCGTCGACCTGCCGGTCGGCCGGAGACTCCGACTGCCGAGCCGAGGCGACGCACACACTGCCCGTGATCGGCCGACTCGCCGCGGACGCCGGCGCCCGGCACCGGCTCGCCGACGAAGTTGGTCTCGCCGCCGATGAACCCGTAGAAGTACTCGAACCCGCTGCCAGTCGGCCACTGGTCGAACGGTCCCGTGGGATTCCGCTCCCACAGCGGGACCTCGTGGGACTTGGCGAACACGCGGTGGCGTAGTCGTCGAGGCGCAGGGTCCTCCTGGACCGTGGCCTTCGTGTTCGGCCGCGTCGTGTTGTAGCCAGGTGCCGCGGTCGCGGTCTCGGTGATCGACCCGAACCCGACCGAGTGGTGGTTGCGTCCCGACAGCAGGGCCGCCCGGGTCGGCGCGCACATCGCGGTGGTGTGGAACCGCGTGTATCACAGGCCGCGGCCGGCCAGGCGCTCCGCGGTCGGCATCCGCACCGGGCCGCCGAACGCGCTCGACGCACCGAACCCAACCTCGTCGAGAAGGACCACCAGCACATTCGGTGCCCCCCTGGGCGGACGCAGCTGGCTGATCGGCGCAAACTGGGTGCCCGGGTGGGTCGCGGCATACGTCGTCAGGCTCCACTCCGGCCGATCCGGGATCGGCATGACCTCGCGCGGCGGCTGATCAATGATCGGGCCCGTCCCCCTGGGTGAGCGGATTGTCGGCTCGGACCGAACACGACCCGGCCACCTCCACCTCGCCCGTTCTGGGTGAGATCACGTCCGCACCAGCCGGACAGTGCGGCCGGACATCGCGATCTCCGAACATTGCACGCCGGGCTACGGGTGTCGGAGGACGGGATGTGGTAGCTGATCGCGTCCGTGGCCGGTAGGGGTCCCCGCGGGCGTGGGTTGGGCATCGGTGAGTGCGAGGGTCTCGGCGAGTCGGTGTCGGCCGAGATCGGTGATGGTCAGGGTGCGGGCCCGGTTGCCGTCCCTGACCCATCCTTGGTCACGGAAGGCGCGCAGCAGTGCGGCCCCGAGGCGACCACCGAGATGGTGGTGCTGTTCGCTCCAGTCGAGGCAGAAGCGCAGCACTGGGCGGCGGCCGGGTGGGCTCACGAGGGTGGGGAGGTCGACTCCGAGGCGGGTGAACACCGTTTGCGCCTGGGGTCCGAGCTGGTACGGGTGCTCGGGCAAGACGCTGGAATAGGGATCGGCGTCGCGGCGACGGTTGCCCGAGATGCCGTCGGTGGTTTGTAGCGCTCGGTGGTCGATCAGGGCGGCGGTGACGGCGACGCCCCAGGTGCCGGCGAGGTGGTCGTAACAGCTCCGGGCCTGGCGCAGAGCGGCGGCGCGGGTGTGCGCGCGCAGCGATCGGACCGGCCGGGGGCCCGCGAGCGCGGCCAGCGACTCGAGGGCGGCCGCGACCCGGTCACCGGCGAGGCGGTGGTAGCGGTGGCGACCCGATTTCTCAACGGTGATCAGTCCAGCGCCGACAAGCTTGGCCAGGTGCGCGCTGGTGGCCGGAGCCGAGACGCCTGCTTCGGCGGCGAGCACGGAGGCCGGCAGCGCGCGTCCGTCGAGCAGCGCCAGCAGGATCCGCGCGCGCCCGGCGTCGGCGAACAACGCCGCGACCGTGGCGACATCGACGTCGCCCTCGGCGTCGGTGATGGAGCGCGGTGCGCGCCGGGGGTCGGCCATATACCCAGTGTGCGGCGGTGACGTTTCAGGCCGGATGGAAGTGTCCCGATGACACCGTGACGGGCATGGCAGAGATGCAGACCAGCAGCGAGATCGAAGCGGTCACTCACGCCTGGGAGGCGGCGCTGGCTGCGCACGACGTCGAGGCACTGATGGCGTGTTATGCCCGTGATGCTGTCCTGGAGAGCCCGGTGGCGGCTCACCTGCGGGGCTCACCGGGGGTGTGCCGAGGCCATGAGCAGCTGCGACCGTTCCTGGCCGAGGTCGTCAGCCGCACTCCCGAGGTGCGCCAGTACCACCGCGCGGGGTTCTTCACCGATGGCCGGACGGCGATGTGGGAGTACCCCCGCCAGACACCGTCCGGTGAGCAGATGGACTTCGTCGAGGTCATGGAGATCGAGAAGGGCCTGATCCAGGCACACCGCGTCTATTGGGGATGGAGGGGCGTCGAGGTCCTGATCAACGACGAGTATCACCGCGACCCACACTGAGCCGTGCCCGCGGACCGTAGCCGCCGGCTCTCGTGGTGCGGCTGCGGCCGCTAGACCCGCCGCGGGGGCGCGGTCTGCTGACTATCCGATGTTCTGGCCGGTGGTGGGGACATGGCCGACAGCCGGTATCGACAGGGGCGGTCCGGTGGGCCCTTCTCGCCGGGCGCTGAACGTGCCGTCGGTGCTGGCCAGCGGTGCCTCTCGAGTCGGGCGGTCGTCGTTGCTGTCGTGTCTTAGGGCGACCCCGCCGACCGATCGCCGCGCGCTGATCAGGCTGGGTAGACGGGCAACGCCGTCTGCCAAGTAGCCGCCTCCGCAGTGACTCAGGTAAAGGCTCGTGGCCTTGCGTTCCGCCCCGGTGCGGCTACCGTCTCTCCCGTGGGCCACGGTGAGGATCTGTCGGTGCTGCGCCGAGGTTTGGGCCAGTTGGCCGAGCTGCTGCGCGAGGTCAACCCAGAAGTGCAGTACCACTCCACACCGTGCCAGCAGTGGACCGTTCAAGACCTGGTCGACCACATCGTCGCGATGCCGACCAGGTTCGCACAGATGGTTCGTGGCGAGACGATCGACTGGTCGGCTCCAACTCCCCCTGCTGGTAACGACCCTGCCGAAAGCTTCCGCTCGTACGCAGACGATCTGCTGCAAGCCTGGCTCGAGCACGAGGGCTCGCCGGAAAACTCCGGACTTGATTGGCAGTGCGCCGAAGTCTCGGTTCACACCTGGGACCTCGCAACGGCACTAAGTTACCGCTCCGGCGACCTCGACCCAGAGGTCGCCGAACGCGGTCTGGCGTTCATGCGCGCCAACCTCACCGAGGACATGCGCAGTCCCGTGTTCGGTCCAGAACAGCAGGCCCCCGAGGGTGCGGGCCCGTATCAACAAATTGCGGCATTTGCCGGTCGAGCCCTGTGACGGTTTTGCTGGGTGAGGCTGCCGTCCCGCGCTTTATGCGACCACCGCGCTGCCAGCTCTGGAGCGTCTCGAGGAGCCGGAGGTAAGGCTGCTCGCCACTGGGTGGCGAAGCTCGCGCGCTCCGTGCTCTCCGGGGTCATGGGCCTCGCCGTCCGCCACGGCGCCGTCCGCGCCAACCCGGTCCGCGACCTCGGCCCCGTCCACGCCGGCCGACGGAAGCCGACACGGGCGCTCACCCTCGCCGAGTGCCGGGCCTGACTCGCCCAGCTCGAGAGCGACGAGGCAGCCCGGGACAAGGACCTCCCGGACCTGTGCCGTTTCATGCTCGCCACCGGTGTCCGCATCGGGGAGGCCCTGGCCGTCGCGTGGCCGGACGTCAACCTCGAGGCGGGCATCGTCGACGTGTCCCGGACCCTCATCCGCCTGACCGGCGTGGGCCTCGTCCGGAAGTCGACCAAGACCAAAGCCGGGGAGCGCCGGCTGATCCTGCCCCGCTTCGCCGTCGAGATGCTCCACGCCCGGAACCCGGACGGCGACGCGATGGGGCCGGTCTTCCCCGACACCCTCGGCGGCTGGCGCGACCCGTCGAACACCCGTCGGGCCCTGCGGGACGCCCGTGGCTCCGAGGGCTTCGCCTGGGTGACCAGCCACGTGTTCCGCAAGACCTGCGCCACGGTGCTCGACGGGGCCGGCCAGTCGCCCCGCGCGATCGCGGACCAGCTCGGGCACGCGCAGGTCTCGATGACCCAGAACTTCTATTACGGCCGCCGGATCGCGAACCCCGGCGTGGCCGACGCACTCGACGCCTGGCACGGCTTGGAGGACGAATCTCATGGGTAAGTCATGGATGACCGGCGGTCCCGGCAAGACAGGGACAGCGCTGAGCTGGGAAGAGGGTGGGCCCCGTGGGACTCGAACCCACAACCAGCGGATTAATAGATTCCCGTCCTTCGCCTCACACAGCCCCTACCAGCGACTCTGGCGACACTGAGGACCTCTACAGCGGACTCCACCCACACCGTTTGACACCGCTGTTCTCCACGAGCTGCTCCACGGAAAGATCGTCAAGTGGACCGTCCCCGCTGCGGCGGACAGCTCGTAGGGTTGCTGTGACGCGGTCGGCCGGTCGCCACCCGTGCGCTCGCCGCGGAGCGCCGGTCCGGCCTGCTCGGAATCGGCGTCGGGGTCTCCTGACCAACTACACCGCTGCCGCTCGCGGGCGCGAACCCGACTGTCGTTTCCGACCCCCTCGTGCCACAGCTCACGCGGCCGCGGTGGCGTCGGAATCCCTCGAAGTGCGGTCGCTCTTGGCCGTGGGGTTGGGGTCCGCCGGTCGGGAACCTGCGCCGCCGGGCAGGGCCAGGCGGGCGATGGTCGCCAGCACGTTGCCGTACTGCTTGTGCAGCGGGCCACTGGTGTAGGGCAGCCCGTAGCGCTCGCACAGCTCGCGGACCTTGAGGGCGACCTCCGCGTAGCGGTTCGAGGGCATGTCGGGGAACAGGTGGTGCTCGATCTGATGCGACAGGTTGCCGGTCATCAGATGCATCAGCGGGGACCCGTCGAGGTTGGCCGAGCCGAGCATCTGACGCAGGTACCACTGGCCGCGGGTCTCCCCGTCGAGCTGGTCCTCGGTGAAGGTCTCCGCGCCGCCCGGGAAGTGCCCGCAGAAGATCACCGCATGCGACCAGACGTTGCGGGTGACGTTCGCGGTGAGGTTGCCCAGCAGCGTGGTCGGGGCGCCTAGGCCCGCCAGCAGCGGGAACCCGAGGTAGTCCTTGAGCAGCTGGCCACGGATCTTGCGCCACAGCCCGCCGAGCTCGGTCCTGGCCTGGGCCCACGGTTTGCGCCCGGCCGCGACCTCCTCGAGCTCGATGTCATAGACGGCGATGCCGTACTCGAAACCGGCCGCCAGCCCGATATTGATCAGTGGCTGCAGCAGGTGCCAGGGCCTCCAGGGCTGTTCGGGATCGACCCGGAACACCGCATAGCCCAGGTCGCGGTCGCGGCCGAGCACGTTGGTGTAGGTGTGATGTACATAGTTGTGGGAGTACTTCCAGCCCTCGGCGGCCGACGCGGAGTCC
>JAVXWR010000719.1:0-2813 GCA_032230725.1 Actinomycetota bacterium | reverse complement strand
TGAGGAGACGCGACCGTGGACCCGATCTGGACGACCTCGTACCTCGCCGCCCTCACCAGCGCCCACCGACCCGCTCCCTTTCATGCCACAGGCACCGCCCCTGGCCGGCCGGACCGTCCGCCAGTGGGTGCGGCTGCGTCGCGGCGGCTCCGGGGTGCGGGTCGAGCTGAGCAACGAGTTCGGCCACGCCCCGCTCGTCCTCGCCGGAGTCCACCTGGGGGACGAGCGGCCCGCCCTTCTCGAGGGGCGGGAGCGGTGGGTGATCGCGCCGGGGGAGACGCGGCGCAGCGACCCGGTCGACCTCCCGACGACCGGCGGGGACGAGCTCGCCGTCACCCTCGCCGTCACCTCGGCCGGACCGCCGACGTTCCTGCACGCCGCGCAGCGCACCGCGCTGATCGCCGCCGGGGACCATCGCGGGCGCGCGATGCCCGACGGTACGGAGACCTCGCCGTCGGCGTTCTGGCTCACCCGCGTCCTGACCGACGGCCCGGTGTCGGGACCCGTCGTCGTGACCGCCGGCGACTCGATCACGCGCGGGGACGTCACCACCCCCGACGCCGACCGGCGCTACCCGGACCGGCTGCGGGAGCTCCTGGGGCCGGACACCGCGGTCCTCAACGCCGGGATCGGGGGCAACCGGCTCCTCGCCGCCCGCGTCGGGCCCGCCATGCTCGAGCGCGTCGACCGCGACGTGACGTCGGTGGCGGAGGCCACCCACGTCGTCGTGCTCGGCGGCCTCAACGACCTGGCGATCCCCGGCGTCCTCGGCGGCACGCCGCCGGGCGCGGACGCGCTCGTCGCCGGACTCGAGACGCTGGTGCGGCGAGCGCGGGCCCGCGGGATCACGCCGCTCCTCGCGACCATCCCCCCGGCGGGGGCCAGCACGATCCCGGCGTTCGCCACTCCGGCTGTGGAGGCGACCCGGCGCGAGGTGAACCGCCTCCTGCTCGCCCGCGACGACGTCGCCGTGGCGGACCTCGCGACCGTGCTCGCCGATCCGCACGACCCGGGCCGGCTCGCGCCGGCGTTCGCGGCGTACGACGGGGTCCACCTCTCCGACGCCGGCGCGGCCGCCCTGGCCCGGGCCGTGTGCTCCACGCTTGGTGGGCAGCGCACCTAGGGTGGTCGATCATGAAGGGAGCTCTGCTCGTCGCCGGCACCACCAGCGACGCCGGCAAGAGCGTCCTCGTCGCCGGGATCTGCCGCTGGCTGCGCCGCCAGGGCGTCGACGTGGCGCCGTTCAAGGCCCAGAACATGAGCAACAACTCGGTCGTCACCACCGACGGCGGGGAGATCGGGCGCGCCCAGGCGCTGCAGGCCGCGGCGTGCGGCCTCGCGCCGAGCGTCGCGTTCAACCCGGTGCTGCTCAAGCCCGGATCGGACCGCACCAGCCAGGTCGTCGTGAACGGCCAGGTCGACGGCACCGTCACCGCGCTGTCCTACCGCGAGCGCAAGGCGGCCCTGCTCGACGTCGTGACGACGGGCCTGGCGCGGCTGCGCGCCCGCCACGACGTCGTGGTGTGCGAGGGCGCCGGCTCACCGGCCGAGATCAACCTGCGCGCCACCGACATCGCGAACATGGGCCTCGCGCGCGCCGCGGACCTGCCCACCGTCGTCGTCGGGGACATCGACCGCGGCGGCGTCCTCGCCCACCTCTTCGGCACGCTCGCCGTGCTCGAACCGGCGGACCAGGCCCTGGTGAGCGGCTTCGTCGTCAACAAGTTCCGCGGCGACCCGGCGCTGCTCGAGCCCGGGCTGGCGCAGCTGGAGCGGCTCACCGGGCGCCCGACGCTGGGCGTCGTACCGTTCGCGCCCGAGCTGTGGATCGACGCGGAGGACTCGCTGGGTCACGACGGTGCCGTCGGCCGTCCGGCGCCGCCGCTGGGGAGCGACTGGCTCCGCGTCGCCGTCGTGCGCCTGCCCCGGGTCTCCAACGGCACCGACGTCGACGCGCTGGCCACCGAACCCGGGGTGTCGGTCCGCTACGTCACCTCGCCCGGCGAGCTCACCGGCGCCGACCTCGTCGTGCTCCCCGGCTCGAAGGCCACCGTCGCCGACCTCGCGTGGCTGCGCGCGAACGGGCTCGCGGACGCGGTGCTCGCCCACGCGCGGGCGGGCCGACCGCTGCTCGGGATCTGCGGGGGCTACCAGATGCTTGCCCGCACGATCGACGACCCGCACGGCGTCGAGGCCGCCGCCGGGCACCACGACGGGCTCGGGCTCCTCGACGTCGACGTCGTCTTCGACCCCGCCAAGCACCTCGGCAACCCGACCGGCACCGCGCTGGGGGAGGAGGTCGCGGGCTACGAGATCCACCATGGCCGCGAGGTCCGCGACGGCGGCGCGACGCCGCTGGTCAGGCACGCCGACGGCACGGTGGAGGGCGTCGACGCGGGCCCGGTGCTCGGCACGCACTGGCACGGGCTGCTGGAGAACGACGGGTTCCGGCGGCGCCTGCTGGAACGGGTGGCGACGACGACGGGCCGCGGCTTCCGGGTCTCGACGACGACGTCGTTCGCCGCCGCGCGCACCGCGCAGCTCGACCTGCTCGCCGATCTCGTCGACACCCACCTCGACACCGCGGCCCTGTGCGCGCTGATCGAGCACGGGGCGCCGGCCGGGCTGCGGGTGGTGCCCCCGGCGGGTGCCCCCTGACGTCAGAGAAGTCCCGTTGCCGACGCTGGGTGTCGGCAACGGGACGTTCCTGACATGGCCCGGCGCGCTACTTCGCGGCGTTCGCGACCTTGTCGATCGTCTCGGACATCTGGTCCTCGGTGACCATCGGGAAGAAGCCGCGGAACTGCTCGTCG
>JAVXWR010000456.1:0-4095 GCA_032230725.1 Actinomycetota bacterium | reverse complement strand
TGGTGCCGCGAGAGGAGGTTGACCAGTGGCTCGACGCGCCAACCGGCCTCTTCGAGCACGCGATGTCCGTGGCGCGCACGATCGGCACCGTGGTCCGCGACGTGTGGCAGCCGCCGCGGGTCGCGCTCATGATCGCGGGCTTCGAGGTGCCCCACCTGCACGTCCACGTCCACCCGGCGTGGGGTCTCGAGGCGTTCGACTTCTCGCAGGCCGCCGCCGACCCCGACCCGGGCGAGATGGACGACGCCGCCCGGCGTCTCCGTGAGGGTCTGACCGCCGCCGGTCACGGCGCGTCGGTCCCGGCGAGCTGAGCGCCGCCGCCCGATGCAGCTCCTCCTCGTCCGCCACGGCGAGCCGCTCGCGGTCAGCGACCAGGCGGGGGGCGCCGACCCGGAGCTCTCACCGCAGGGCCACGAGCAGGCCGCCGCGCTCGAGGCGTGGGTCGCGGCCGCCGGGGAGGAGATCGTCGAGGTCGTCGTGTCCGGGATGCGCCGCGCGCAGGAGACCGCCATCCCCGCGGCCCGCACGCTCGGGCTCGACGTGCTCGTCGACCCCGAGCTCGCCGAGTTCGACGTCGGGCGCCCCGACTACCAGCCGGTCCACGCCCGCCTGGGGTCCGACGACCCCGACTGGCGGCGCATCTCCGAGGGGTGGTTCCCGGAGTTCGTCGACGCGGAGGCCTTCACCGCGCGGGTGAAGGGCGCCTTCGGGCGGATCGTCGACCGTCACCGCGAGGCCGGGCGGGACTCCGTCCTCGTCGTCTGCCACGCCGGGGTGATCAACACGTTCCTGGCCGGGGAGCTGGGGCTGGCGCGCCCACTGACCTTCCCCCTCGACCACGGCGGGCTCTCGCGGGTGCTCGTCTCCCGCACGGGCCGGGTGCGGGTGCGCTCGGTCAACGAGACCGGCCACGTCGCGGAAGTCCTGTGACCGGTGCGAAGCGGGAGGCGCGCCTGCCCCCGTCTGACCGGATGGTCGCGTTCACCGACGCCGCCGTCGCCATCGCGCTGACGCTGCTGGTGCTGCCGCTGGTCGACCTCGTCCCCGAGGCCGCCCGATCCGGGGAGCCCGCCGTCGAGGTGGTCACGCGCAACCTCGCGCCGATCGGCAGCTTCCTGCTCAGCTTCGTCGTGATCGCCCGGTTCTGGGCGACCCACCACCGGCTCTTCGGCTACGAGCATCGCCTCACGCGCACGCTGGTGCAGCTCAACATGCTGTGGGTGCTCACGATCGCCGTGCTGCCGTTCCCCACCGAGATGATCTCGTCGCTCGACAGCCACGGCTTCGTGACGCCCTTCTACCTCGCCGTGCTCCTCGTGTGCAGTGCCACCCTCACCACGATGGCGATCACCATGCGGCGCACCGCGGTGCGGGACGGGGACGACGACGGGGTGCCCGAGCCCTTCGTCACCGGGTTGCTGTCCTCCACGGCGACCTTCGTGATCGCGCTCGTGGTGGCCCTGCTGGTCCCGTCGCTCGGCGCGTTCGTGTTCTTCTTCCTCTTCGCCGACCCGCTGGTCGAGCCGGTGGTCCGCCGCCTGCGGGGGCGCCGCGCGGACCGGACCGCCGGGTCGGCCTGATCGAGGGCCGACCACGGCGCTCAGCCGACCCGGGCACGCCAGGCGAGGGCCCGTCGCACGGCCGGCGCCGCGCCCGCCGAGCGGGAGACCACCAGCGCCTTCGCCCGCGGCGTCGTGGCTGCTCCGCGAGGGTGGACTGCTGACGACCTTGGGGGTGGCCGTGGTCGTCGTCCTCACCCGGCGGTGGTGGCGCCCCTGATCGAGCGGGCAGGGCCCCGCCCCGTCCCTCCCGGAGCTCGCGTTGCCGGGTGGAGCGGGGCGTGGTTGTGTCTCGGGCAATCCCGTCGTGCCAGCCCGTTGCGGGGTCGAGCGCCCCGGACCCCGGTGCTCCCGGCAGCAGCTCGGCCGTTCACGGCCGGACACGGGAGGTCCGCGGATGACGTCCGAACCGGTCACCACCGAGCAGCGCAGCCTCGCTCACTGGGCGGAGGACGGCCGGGCCGGGATGGAGGCCTTCTACGCGCTCGCCGTCGAGGACTACCGCCGGATGGTGTCGGCCCGCGACTGGGCGGCCGATCTCCGCGGCCACGCCGACGAGGGCCACGTCCGGGTGCTCGACGTCGCGTGCGGCAGCGGGAAGTTCCCGGCCGAGCTCACCCGCCGGGGTCTCGCCGACGCCGTCGAGGGCACGCGGGTCGAGGTCGACCTGCTCGACCCCTCGCCGTTCTCGCTCGCCGAGGCGCGCTCGGTGCTCGGGGCGCCCTTCTCGGTGCGCGCCGAGCACGCGGTCCGCATCCAGGACCTGCCCACCGGCGTCGGAGGATTCGACGTCGCCTGGGCCACCCACGCGCTCTACGCCGTGCCGCCCGACGAGATCGGCGCCGGCATCGCCCGCATGGCCGCCGCGCTGCGCCCGGGCGGCTTCGGCGCGATCGTCCACGCCACCGCCGCGTCGCACTACCTGCGCTTCGCCTCGGCCTTCCGCACCACGTTCGCCCCGGACGCCGTGCCCTTCACCAGCGCGGGGCAGGTCCGGTCGGCCCTCGCGGCGGCCGGGGTCGCGCCCACGGTGACGACGCTGCGCTACGACGTCGGGCACACCGACCGCGCGGTGGTCGAGGGCTTCCTGCAGCGCTGCGTCTTCGACGACTCGGTGCCCCTGGAGCGCATGGAGGACGAGGGCGCCGTCGGGGCGTACCTCTCCGGCTGCGTCGACGGCGAGCGCTACTGCTTCACCCAGGTCGTCGACCTGATCACGTGGGAAGCGCCCGCGTGAACCGCCACCTCAGCGCCGCCACGGCCGCCGGCGAGCTCGACGACGTCGCCCCGGCGTGGGACGGCGACAACGGGCACTGGTGGGACTGGTACATGTCCCTCGCCGAGAACGACACGGACGCCGCTGCGGCCGGCCTCGTCGATGTCGCCGCACCCGACCCGGGTGCGCTCCCGGACGACGGGGCCGTCGTCGCCGAGCTCGAGGTCCCCTACGACGTCCCGCCCGGCGCCCTCGCCGCGTTCGCGACCGACGGCTTCGTCGTCCTGCCGCGCGTGGTGTCCCCGGGCGCCGCGGAGGTGCTGCGCCGCCGCCTCGCCGACCTGCTCGGGGTCGCCGGCACCGACTCGGGCCTGCGGGCCCGCGAGATGCTGTGGCTCGAGGACCCGCTGGTCGCGGCCGCGGTGCTCTCGCCGCGCGTCGCGGGCATCGCCGCGGCGCTGCTCGGCGTCGGGACCCTGCGGCTCTACCACGACAGCGCCTTGTGCAAGGAGCCCGGCGCGGGCCGCACGCCGTGGCACCGCGACGCCCACCACTTCCCGCCGGCCTCCCATGACGTGATCTCGACGTGGATGCCGCTGCAGCCGGTGCCGGCGGCCATGGGCCCGCTGTCGTTCGCGCGGGGGATGGAGAACTGGCGCCTGGTCGAGGACATGCCGTTCGACAAGGTCGGCACGTCCTACGACCGCCGCGTCGCCGAGACGCTGCGCGGCGCCGGGGTGGCGGTGCACGAGGAGCCGTTCGCGCTGGGGGACGTCAGCTTCCACTCGACGCTGAGCCTGCACACCGCGGGCGCCAACCGCACGACGCGGCCGCGGATGGTGCTCGGCGCGACCTACTACGCCGACGGCGTACGCGTGGTCGACCGGCCGACGATCGTCAGCGGGGACTGGCAGCAGTTCGTCCCCGACACCGCGCCCGGCGCCGTCGCGGCCAGCCCGCGGAACCCGGCCGTAACCGGCCCGTCGACCGCGGGTCACACGGGCGCCGTTCACTCGTCCGCGACCCACGACGCCGTGGGGCGCCCCTAGGGTTCCGCGCTTCGGCGACGCCGAAGTGGATCCGCGACCGAGAGGGGCAGGCGCGGCTCACGCCGCGTTCCACGGCGGGACAAAAGCCCGGGAGACGACCAGTCGGATCGTCCCCGGGAGATCATCAGTGCAGTTCCGTCCCGACCATCCCACCCCCCACGCCGGCCCACCCCGCAAGGCCCCGAGGCACGGTCCCGAGGCCGCGCGCGCCGTCGAGATCGAGCGGACCCTCCCGACGACGGCCCACGACGCCGAGATCGCCCGCGGCCTC
>JAVXWR010000666.1:0-16764 GCA_032230725.1 Actinomycetota bacterium | reverse complement strand
GCTGGGGTGGTCGGCGGCGTCATCGGTCTCGTCGTGCCCGGTCTCGTCGTGCCCGGCCTCGTCGTGCCCGGCCTCGTCGTGCCCGGCCTCGTCGTGCCCGGCCTCGGCGAGCGGATGGGCCTCCTCGGCATCGTGGTCGCGGTGCGCGGAGGCCGGGACCCCACCGACGGCGCCCTCGTCCACGCTGACCGCGCCGGGGTCCGCCGGCGGGTCCTCGGCGACGGTCGGCGGCCCCCCGACGGCGGCCTCGTCGACGTCGGCGGTCTCCACCGCCGGCTCCGGTGCCGTCGCCCCGGCCGGGGTGTGGGCGTGGATCGTCTCGGTGGCCGCGTCGCCGCGCGAGGACCCGCTCGACGCGGGCGCCGCCGGGGTCTCGTCCGGTGTCGCGGCGTGCTCCCGCTCCTCGGCGCCCGTCGAGGACGTCGTGTGGGCGGCCGCCGCGACCCCGGCCGCGCCGACACCGGCCCCCGCCAGGCCGGCCCCCCCGGCGACTCCGGGCCACGGCCGGGGAAGGGCACCGGGGCTCGCGGCCGGCGTCGGTCGGGATCCCTGTTCCGAGGGGTCCGGCGCGGCCTCCGTGCCGGCGGTCGCCTCGGTCGGCATGCCGCCGACGGCGGCCTCGTCGACCCCGCCCGGGCCCGCGTCGGGCGCCTCGGTCCCGGAGGGCGTGACGCCGTCCGAGGGGTCCGCGGTCTCGGCCCCGGGTGTCCGGTGGCCGACGATCGGCACTGCCTCGGTCGGCAGGTCCTCCTCGCGGCCGGCGGTCATCGCATCGTCGTCCGCATCGAGGAGCTCGTCGTCGCCCGCCGTCGCCGCACCGGCGGCGACGCCGAGTGCGGCCGCACCACCGGTCAGCGCGGCCGTCCGCGGGGACAGGCGTACGCCGGGCTGGGCGACGACCTGCTGCCCGTGCTCGTCGAGCAGGGCGTGCCGCCCGGTCGGGGCGTCGTCGGCCGGGGGCTGCCCGGCCATGCCGCGCGCGGGCCCCGGCTGCCAGGAGTTCCCGGAGGACGGGGGCAGTGCGAGCCTCGGCGGGGCAGCGGCCGCGGGCGCCGACGCGGGCAGCCGGCGGAAGAGCGCGATGAGCAGCAGCACCCACCCGAGCACCGTGATCAGCGCCGTCAGGACCCCGATGAGGCTGGAGGCGGTGAGCACGGTGTCCGTGCTCGAGCCGCCGCGCAGCAACGCCGGCAGCACCACGACGGTCGATGCGCTGAGCAGCGCGGCCACCAGCTGCAGCGCCAGACCCGCGATGGCCGGTAAGGCCACCGCGGGCTGGACGCGACGGCGCTGGACGGCCAGCACGAGGCCGACGACGATCGCGACGCCCGCGGGCAGGAAGGCGAAGGCGAAGCGCAGACCCGAGTCGAGCATGCTCCGAACCTAACGAATCACGCCCAACACGCCGACCTCACGCTGCCGATCGGACGCCTCCGAGGCGGTCCGGACCACACGGAGAGGGCCGAACGGGTGAGCGCGACGCATCCGTGCCGCGTCCGGGACCATGGCGCCCATGTCCGCGGACCTGACCGGGGAGATGGCCGACGTCGCGGCACTCGGCGGGTTCTTCGCTCTCGCGACCGGCCCGGCCGAGGGGGTCGACCCCTCCTGGCGTCCGTTCCACTCGTTCACCGGGGCCGTCCTCGACGAGCGGGTCGACCAGGTCGCCGACCAGCTCGGCGGGGTTCCGCGCCGGATCGCGGCCTCGCTGCTCTCGCTCTCGGTCTCCGCACGCGTCACCGCGCTGGTCCTCGGGGCGGGCACGCTGCACGGCGTCGTCCCGCGCCTGCACGACCGGCTGCAATGGCGGCCCTGGTCGGGCGGCCCCGCGCCGCTGTGGATCGAGCGGCCCGAGGCCGTCGCCGAGGACCCGGCCGGGCCCGAGGACCTCGCCCTCCTCGCGGCCCGCGAGCTCGACGCCACGCTGCGCCCCCTGCTCGACGCCATCGGCGCGCAGGCCTCGGTCTCGGCCCAGGTGGTCCGGGGCAACGTGGCCTCCTCGCTCGGCGGTGCGCTGCGGATGCTGCTCACCCAGCGCCCGGACTCGTCGGCGGGAGCCCTCGCCCTGGCCGTCGGGATCCTCGGCCACCCGCCGCTGGCCGGACTCGGGGAGATCGTCGAGGAGCCCTCGCACCCCACCGGGGTCGGGTTCACACGGCGGACCTGCTGCCTGTTCTACCGCGTGCCCGGCGGCGGGACGTGCGGTGACTGCGTCCTGAACGGCTAGGGCGGCGGCGGTTCAGGGCAAGGGGGGCCAGGACAGCAGCAGGTTCCCCGAGAAGATCAGCGCGAGCACGCCGATCAGCGCGAACATCGCCACATAGATGCCCGCCGGCACGCCGGTGAGGCGTTCGAGCTGGTCGGGATCGGAGTCGGCGGCCCGGCGCCCGACCCGCTTCTGCTGCACCTCCAGCACCGTCTTCAACCCGCCGACGATCAGGAACCAGGTCACGAAGCAGGCGAAGCCGTACTGCACCGCCGGGGACCCGTAGGCGATGACGACGACGACGATGCCGCCGGTCAGCACCACCGACGCCACGCCGTAGACGTTGCGGATGAGGACGAGGGTGCCGAGCAGCACCATGATCGCGAGGCCCAGCATCGTCGGGACCGCGCCGCCGGCCACCAGCGCCGCCGCCCCGAGGCCGAGCAGCGGCGGGGTGGCGTAGCCCGCGAACGCCGTCGCGGCCATCCCCGGCCCGTCGCGGCGCCCCTTCGACACCGTCACCCCGGAGGTGTCGGAGTGCAGCAGGATGCGGGTCAGCGTGCGGCCCGAGGCGATCGCGACCAGCGCGTGCCCGCCCTCGTGCGCGATCGTCACGACGTTGCGTGCGATCCGCCACGTGGCGTTCCCGGCCACCACCGACAGGGCGACGAGGCCGGCGACGACGACGAGCGCGACCTGGGTCTGTTCCCCGGTGAGCTCGCCGATCGGCTGCAGCGGTGACGGCGCGGTCGAGGTGAACGTGGCGATGCGCCGAACCGTAGCGCGCGGCCGTGGGGCTGCCGTCATGCTGGGCGGCGTGAACAGCGAGGAGCCGGCGGACGCCGCCGGCCTGCGGTTGGGGACCCCGGCCGCCCGGTGGGTCCTCGCGACGACGGTGCTCGGGTCCGGTCTGGCGATGCTCGACTCGACGGTCGTCAACGTCGCGCTCGAGCGGATCGGCTCCGACTTCGGGGCGTCCTTCGCGGGCCTGCAGTGGACCATCAACGCCTACACGCTGACCCTCGCCGGCTTCATCCTGCTGGGAGGCTCGCTCGGGGACCGGTTCGGGCGGCGCCGGGTCTTCCTCGTCGGCGTCGCGTGGTTCGCGCTGGCCTCGGCGCTGTGCGGGTTCGCGCCCTCGATCGACGTGCTCATCGCCGCGCGGGCCCTGCAGGGGATCGGCGGCGCGCTGCTCACGCCGGGGTCGCTGGCGTTGATCTCGGCCTCGTTCCACGGCGCCGACCGGGCCGCGGCGATCGGGGCGTGGTCGGGGCTCGCGGGGGTCGCCGGTGCGGTCGGCCCGTTCGTCGGCGGCTGGCTGGTCGAGTGGAACTGGCGGGCGGTGTTCCTGATCAACCTGCCCGTGGCCGCGGTCGTCCTCGCGGCCGCGCTGCGCCACGTGCCGGAATCACGCGACCCGCAGGCGGTGCCGCACCTCGACCTCCCCGGCACGGCGCTGGCGCTGCTGGGCCTCGGGGTGCTCACGTGGTCGCTGACCGAGGCGGGGACGGCGGGGGCGTCGCCGGCGGTGATCGGCAGCGGTGTGGCCGGCGTGGTCGCGCTCGTGGCGTTCGGACTCGTCGAACGGCGCTCGCGCTCGCCGCTGGTCCCCACCGACCTGTTCGCCAACCCCCGCTTCACGGCCCTGAACGTCGTGACGTTGCTGGTCTACGCGGCGCTCGGCGTCCTGTTCGTGCTGCTCGTCCTCCAGCTGCAGGTGGTGGCCGGGTACTCACCGCTCGGTGCCGGGGTCGCCACGCTGCCCATCACCGCGATCATGCTGCTGCTCTCGGCGCGCGCCGGGCGGCTCGCGACGCGGATCGGGCCGCGGATCCCGATGACGGTGGGTCTGGTGGCCGCGGCCGGCGGGATGCTGCTGCTCCTGCGGGTGGGCGTCGGAGCGTCCTACCTGGTCGACGTCCTGCCCGCCGTGGTGCTCTTCGGGCTGGGGCTCTCGGCCACGGTGGCACCGCTGACGGCGACGGTCCTCGACGCCGCCGACGATCGTCACGCCGGGGTGGCCTCCGGGGTCAACAACGCGGTGGCCCGGGCGGCCGGGCTCCTCGCCGTCGCCGTCATCCCCGCAGCGGCCGGGATCGCGGGGGCGGACTACACGAACGCGGTGGCGTTCTCGGCCGGGTACCACCGCGCCGTGATCATCGCCGCCTGCCTGCTGCTCGGCGGGGCGCTGCTCTCCGGGCTGTTGCTGCGTCCGCTGCGGCCCCGGCCGGCAGGGGAGGTCAACATGGCGGAGTGCGCCCACTGCGGGGTCACCAGCCCGCAGCAGTCGCCGAGGTGAGCGGTGGGACGGAGCTGGCCGCGCTGCTGGCGGGGATGACCCCGCGGCTGCGTCCGGGGCGGTACGTGTTCGCCGTCGTTCCCGCCGGGGTCGCGGTGCCGGGCGCCGTCGTGACCGTCACCGAGGACGAGGGCACCACCGTTGTGGTGCCCTCGTCGGCGGCCGGTGAGCTGGACGCGGCGTACCCGTGCGCGTGGATCACGCTGGAGGTGCGGTCGTCGCTGGCGGCCGTCGGGTTCCTCGCGGCCGTGACGCGGGCGCTGGCCGGCGCGGGGATCAGCGCGAACCCGGTGAGCGGTTTCCACCACGACCACCTGTTCGTCCCGTGGGAGCGCCGCGAGGACGCCCTGGCGGTGCTGGCGGCGCTGGCCCGTGGGGCCTGATCGCGAATCGCGGAGCAGAACGCCCCACATCTGGGGCATTCCGCGACACAGAAGTCGATCAACCGCGCGCCCGCTCCGATACGGCCACGTGTCATCGCGCGCACGACAGGGCAAGCTCCTTGGCGTGAGCGACCCCGCAACGCCCGACATCCCGCCGACCGTCTTCGTGCTCTTCGGGGCGAGCGGCGACCTCGCGGCCCGGCTCGTCCTGCCCGCCTTCTACCGGCTGGCCCAGGAGCAGCTGCTCCCGGCGTCGTGGCTGCTGATCGGCAGCGGGCGCCGGCGGATGTCCGACGACGAGTTCCGCGACCACGTCCACGGCATCCTCGGCGAGTTCGGCCCGAAGCCGGAGGACGGACCGTGGGAGGAGTTCGCCTCGCGGCTGCGCTTCGCCGGCGACGGGTTCTCTGTCGACGACGCGGGCCAGCTCGTGGACCGCGTCGCGGAGGCCGAGGACGAGCTGGGCGACGGCGACCGCAGCACCGTCCAGCGGGTCCACTACCTCGGCGTCCCGCCCACCGCCTTCGAACCGATCACGAACGCCCTCGGGGCCCACGACCTCGCCGAGCGCTCGCGGGTGGTCTACGAGAAGCCGTTCGGGACCTCGCTGGAGGCGTTCCGCACCCTCGACGCGACCGTGCACCGGGTCTTCGACGAGTCCGCGATCTACCGGATCGACCACTTCCTCGGCAAGGAGGCCTCGCAGCAACTGCGGGCGCTGCGGTTCGCGAACGGGCTGTTCTTCTCGTCGTGGGACCGCCACCACATCGCCGCGGTGCAGATCGACGTCCCGGAGGTGCTCGACGTCGCCGACCGCGCCGAGTTCTACGACGCCACCGGCGCGGTGCTCGACATGCTGGTCACCCATCTGTTCCAGGTGGCCGCGGAGATCGCGATGGAGCCGCCGTCGAGCCTGGCGGCCGACGTGATCGCCCAGTCCCGCGCCGACGCCGTCAAGGCCTTCCGGCCGCTGGTCGCCGACGACATCGTCCGCGGCCAGTTCGAGGGCTATCGCGACATCGACGCGGTCGCCGACGACTCGAACACCGAGACCTTCGTGGCCGCGCGGCTGTGGATCGACACCGACCGGTGGCGCGACGTGCCGTTCCTCCTGCGTACCGGCAAGCGGATGGCCGAGAGCCACCAGACGGTCAGCCTCGTCATGCGCGACCCGGAGGGCGGGCCCTACCAGGCCTCGACGGAGTCCGAGGGCGCCGCCGACATCCCGGTGCGGGGGAACGTCCTGCGCTTCGACCTCGCCGGCGACGGCGCGCTCGCGATCTCGATGAACATCGAGATCCCGGGCAGCCAGTCGGCGCTGAAGACCCAGTGCACCCAGATCTCGCTGCACGACGTCGACGGCGGGGACCCGCTGCCGCCCTACGTGCGGCTGATCCACGACATCCTGCTCGGCGACCGGACGCTGTTCACCCGGCCCGACGGGCTCGAGGAGGTCTGGCACGCGGCCGGGGCCGCGCTCGACGGGTCCACAACGCTGTACCCGTACAAGCCCGATTCCTGGGGGCCGACCGAGGCGCTGCACCTGGCCGACCCGGTCGGCTGGGAGCTGGGCGACCAGGTGCCTTCGGCTGGTGAGCACTAGTCCGTGTCATAGGACGGATTAGTGCTCACGCGCGCGGAGCGCACCTACTCACCGCCTGGAGCGAGTAGGTCAGCGGAACCCGCTCCGGGTGCTCGGCCAGCCGGAACTCGGCGTCGTCGCCCGGCACCATGCGTCCCGGCAGCGCCTCCCAGGGCACGCTGCGGTGCTCGACCAGCTCGGTGACGACGAGCCCGTGGTCGAGCAGGGCCGTCACGACCTCACCGAGGCCGTGCGTCCACTCGTGGGTCACCGTCGCCGTCAGGGACCCGTCGACCGCGACGTAGGTCGTCTCCTCCTCGGAGACGATCGGGTCCGGGCACTCGAAGTACGGGTAGCCGACGACGAGGCGGTCGGTCGCCGTCTCGTCGAGCGCTCCGAGCATCGGGTGCATCTCGCGCAGGACCAGTCGGCCGCCGGGTGCGAGCAGCGCCGCCACGGTGTCCGCCCACCGCGCGATGCTCGGCAGCCAGGGCAGGGCCCCGATCCCGGTGTAGACCAGGTCGAACGCGTGCCTCGGAAGCACCTCGGGAGCGGCGTAGACGTCGGACTCGACGTAGGTGACCTCCACCCCCGCGCGCGCGGCGATCTCCCGGGCGTGGGCCAGCGACACGGGGGAGAGGTCCACGCCGGTCATCCGGGCGCCGAGGCGCGCGAGCGAGAGCGTGTCGGTCCCGAGGTGGCACTGCAGGTGCACGCCGCGGACGCCGGCGAGGTCGCCGAGCCGGTGTCGGTCGAACCGCACGACGCCGGAGAGCGCGTGCGGGTCGGCGACCAGGCGCTCGACGTCGTAGTCGGGGCTCGCGGCGTGCAGCGGGGCGCGCTGATCCCAGTTCGCGCGGTTGATCTCGAGGT
The DNA here is from genome assembly GCA_032230725.1 of Actinomycetota bacterium. Lineage (GTDB taxonomy): Bacteria > Actinomycetota > Actinomycetes > Mycobacteriales > Pseudonocardiaceae > Actinomycetospora. The sequence continues at coordinate 9,421 of JAVXWR010000666.1, read as the reverse complement.
AGCTCACGCGAGCGCGTCCAGCAGGAGGTCGACGTCGTCGTCGGTGTTGTGGAGTCCGAACGCGACGCGGGTGGCGCCGGCCCGCGGGGCGCAGGCGATCCCGGCGGCCGCGAGCCGGTCGCCGACGTCGGGCCGGGGGATGGCGACGATTGGTGACGGGCACGGGGGGAGGTCGAGCGCCTCCCGCACGCGCGTGGCGAGCCCGACGCCGTGATCGTGCACCGCGGCGCCGTCGAGCCCGGCGAGCCACCCCAGCGACGCCGCCGCCCCGACGAACGAGCTCCACGCGGGTGAGACGTCGAGCCGCCGGGCCCCGTCGGCCAGGGCCAGGGGGAGACCGTAGGCCCGGGCCCAGCGGTCGTCGCCCGCGTACCAGCCGGCGGCGCTCGGGACGACCCGGTCGAGCAGGCGCTGCGAGCAGGCCAGCCACGAGGCGCCGCGCGGAGCGAGCAGCCACTTGTAGCCGGCCGCGACGACCGCGTCCGCCCATCCGAGACCGGCGGGCAGCCAGCCGACCGACTGCGTGCCGTCGAGGACGACGACGGTGTCGCCACCCGCCGTCGCGGCCCGCAGCGCCTCGAGGTCGACCAACGCACCGTCGGCCGACTGCGCCACGCTCACCGCGACCACGTCGTACTCCGCCGCCCGGTCGGGGACCTCGCCGAGCGGGACCTCGTCCACGTAGTGCCCGCACGCCGCGAACGGCCAGCTCACGCTGGTGAACTCGCGCGCCGCGGTGAGCACGCGGGTGCCCGGTGGGCACGACGCGGCGACCGGCCCGAGCAGGCCTGAGACCGACGGGCCGATCGCCACCGCCGTCGTGGCGAACCCGGTGAGCCGCCCGAACGCGGCCCGGGAGGCGTCCACCGGCTCGTCCATGGCGACGGCGTCGATCCCGGCGTGGGCCCAGTCGTCGACCCAGCGGCGCACCACCTCGACGACGTGGCGGGGCGGGACGCCGCATGACGCGGTGTCCAGGTAGCCGGGCGCGACGTCGAACGCGGCGCCGAAGGAGGTCACGGGGGCCATGACGGCGATGCTGCCCGCGATCACCCCACGAACGCGACCAGGATCCCACCGGCGACCGACACGACGGCGAGCACGACGCCGACGGCCCGGGCGCGCGGGGCGACGGGGTCGCGCAGCACCGGGTCGCCCGCGGAGAACACCGGCGCGATCCAGCGCAGGTAGTAGAAGAGGCTCGCGATCGAGTTCAGGACGGCGACGACGGCGAGCCAGGTCATCCCGCCGTCGACCGCGGCGGTGAACCCGGCGAACTTGCCCGCGAACACGACCGTCGGCGGGGTGCCGACCAGTCCGAGCAGCCCGACGGCGAGGGCCACCGCGAGCACCGGGTGGCGTCCGGCGAGGCCGCGCTGGTCGGCGACCTCGAGGGCGCGCGGCCGGGCGGCGAGCACCGCGAAGACCGCCAGGTTGGTCACCGCGTACGCGGCCAGGTAGCCCAGGAGCGCGGGCAGGGCGAGCGGGGTGCGCGCGGCGACGGCCACCGGGACGAGCAGGTAGCCGACCTGGCTGACGGTCGAGTAGGCGAGCAGACGGCGCAGCGAGGTCTGGGCGAACGCGGCGAGGTTGCCCAGCGTCATCGACGCGACCGCGAGCACGGCGATCAGCAGTGGCCACGGCACGGCGCCGCTCGGCACGGCGACGAGCAGCCGCCAGATCGCGACGAGCCCGCCGAGCTTGGCCGTCGTCGTGAGGACGGCGCCGGTCACCGGGGTGGTGCCGTCGACGGCGTCCGGGACCCAGAAGTGCGCGGGCACCCCACCGATCGTCATGAGCAGCCCGACGAGGACGAGGAGCAGCGCGACGGCGGCGGCGACCGCGGTCGGGCCCGGCGTCGCGAGCCGGCCGAGCGCGCCGTAGGCGGTGGCGCCGGTCAGCCCCAGCAGCGCCGTCACCCCCGTGAGCAGGACCAGCCCGAACAGCGCCGAGGACAGGAAGTACTTCAGGGCGGCCTCGGTGGCGCGGCCGTCGCGGCGCAGGCCGGCGAGCGCGGCCAGGGGCAGGCCGGCGAGCAGGACGGCGGCGGCGAGCAGCAGGAGGTCCGACGCACCGCCGAGCATCATTGCGCCGACCCCGGAGAGCTGGACGAGCACGGCGAACGCGGTGTCCACCCGTCCGGTGATCGACGACGGTTTCCGGACCCTATCGGCGTGCTGAATCAGATCCTGTGTCTGCAGAGGGACTTTTCTGACGTCCGGATCCCCCGCCAGCACCAGCGTCACCGCCACCGCGCCCGCGACGAGCACCCGGACGGTCACCGTGGCGACATCGACGGTGAAGGTCCCGCCGAACGCCGTCGGGCCGCGGTGCACGACGAGGGCCACGACGACGGCCGCGACGGCGGCGGTGATCCCGATCCCGCGCACCGGGGCCTCGCGGCCGGGCGGCAGGAACGACCCGACGAGCAGGCCCAGCACCGCCCCGAGCGCGAGGACGATCTCGGGCAGCAGGGTGAGCGCGTCGGCGGTCATCGGCTCACCAGGGACACCACCTGCGCGGCGGCCGGGGCGATCGTCGAGGTCAGCAGCGAGGGCACCACCCCGATCACCAGCGAGCACGCGAGCAGCAGCCCCACCGCGGCCGTCTCCGCCACCCGCAGGTCCGGGCTCGACGGGGCCCTGCCCAGGCGGGCCCGCGGCGTGGGTGACCGCTCGGCGGCGGGCGGGAGGTGCCGGTCACCGAGGAGCATCGACTGCAGCGCGCGCAGGAACAGCGCCGCGGTGATCGCGAGCCCGAGCGCCGCGAGCACCGTCGCGACCGGGTAGGCGGGCAGCGACCCGGCGAGCAGCGAGAACTCCCCGACGAACCCGGAGAGACCGGGCAGCCCGAGCGACGCGAAGGCGGCGAGCGCGAACGTCCACGAGAACCGCGGCATCGGCCCGGCGAGACCGGTCCAGGCGGCGATCTCCGAGGTACGCCCGCGGTCGCGCAGCACGCCCGCGAGCAGGAACAGCGCCGCGGTCACCAGCCCGTGGCTGACCATCTGCACGGTCGCCCCGGTGACGGCGAGGGTGCGCGCCTCCGGTCCGGCGGCGACGACCCCCGCGGCGCCGACGGCGAGCACGACGTAGCCGAGGTGCGTGATCGAGGTGTAGGCCACGAGCCGCTTGAGGTCGCGCTGGGCGAGGGCCACCAGCGAGCCCCAGAGCACCGACACCACGCCGAGCACCACCGCGACGATCGCCGCCGAACGCCACGGCCCCGGCAGCAGCGGCATCGCGATCCGGACGAACCCGTAGGTGCCCATCTTCAGCAGCACCGCGGCGAGCACCGCCGACCCGGCCGCGGGGGCGTCGGTGTGTGCCGGGGGCAGCCACGTGTGCAGCGGCCAGACCGGCGTCTTGATCGCGAGCCCGATCCCGATCGCGACCAGCGCGAGGACCCCGGGCACCCCCTGCCCCGCGAGCGGGTTCCGCGCCGCGAGCGTCGGGATGTCGAAGGTGATGCCGCCGGCGTCGCGCGCGCCCACGGCGAGCACGAGGAACCCGAGCAGCATCACCAGGGAGCCGAGGAACGTGTAGAGGAAGAACTGCAGCGCCGACCGCTCGCGCGCCCCGGTGCCCCAGCCCGCGATGACGAAGTACATCAGCACGATCGACAGGTCGAAGAACACGAAGAAGAGCACCAGGTCCAGGGCGAGGAACACCCCGACGCAGACCGACTCGAGCGCGAGGAAGAGCAGCACGAACGCGCGGGTCCGCGCCGGGTCCTCGCCGTCGGGGCGGCGCAGCGAGTAGAGCGCGACGGCGAGGAACACCACGGTCGTCATGGCCACCAGCGGTGCGGAGAACCCGTCGGCGCCGAGGTGGTAGCCGACGCCGAAGGCCGGGATCCACGGCACGAGCACCTCGTCGCCGAACCCGCCGCCGCGCGGCACCGCGGTCCAGACCACGATCGAGCCGACGACATCGGCCAGCGCCAGCACGACCCACACGCCCAGCACCACCTCCCGCCGCGCGGCCGGGACCGCGGCGAGTACCGCCGCCACGACCAGCGGGGCGAGCCACAGCGCGGTGAGCATCAGCGCACCCCCGTGACGACGAGGACGGCGACCAGCGCGGCCAGCGTGCCGACAGCGACCATCCCCTGCGCGTAGTACTGGTGCTGCTGCCCGGTCTGGGGGCGGCGGGCGAGGTCCCCGAGACGGCGGATCCCGACGCCGAGCCCGGACACGGCGGCGACGATCGGGCGCTCCCCCCGCGCCTCGACGACCCGGGCCAGCCGCGGCACCGTCGCCACCGCGCGGGGCAGCACGGTGGCCAGGGCCCCGTCGGCGCGGTCGAGCAGCCCCGCGAGGGCGAGGACCGGGCGCACGACGACGGCGCGGGTCGCCGCCTCGAGGCCGAGCCAGCCGCGGGCGACCGCGGCGAGCCGGGGGAGCACCCCGGAGCGCAGCCGGATGGGGCGGGTGTGCAGCGCCCACGTCGCGGCCGCGGCGAACACCACGACGACGCCGGTGGTCACCAGCTCGCCCGCGTCCGCCCGCGGGACGAGACCGACCGCCACCGCGACGGCCCCGACGGCGGCGGCGGGCACCGCGAGGACCACGAGCGCGACCCCGAGGACGACCGGGACGCGGCGGCGCCGCTCGGCGCCCCGGCGGATCGACGGCGACGGGGTGGGCCGCCAGACGAACCACGCCGCGCGGGTCGCGTAGACCGCCGAGAGGGCGGTGGCCAGCAGCCCGGCCACCGTCAGCAGACCGTCTCCCAGCGGCACCCCGGCCAGCACCGCGTCCTTGGTCCACCAGATCGACAGTGGCGGCAGCCCGGCCAGGGCCGCGGCGCCGACCGTGAACGTCACCCCGACCACCGGGTGCCGCCGCGCCGCACCCCGCAGCACCGGCAGCGACCGGGTGCGCAGCACCGCGAGCCAGCCGCCCGCCGCCAGGAAGAGCAGCGCCTTGACCGCGGCGTGCGCCACGAGCAGGCCCGCCGCGCCCGCCGTCGCCCCGACCCCGGCGCCGAGCACCATCAGCCCGACCTGCGCGCACGTCGACGCGGCCAGCAGCTGCTTGAGGTCGCGCTGGGTCGCCGCGACCACGCCGAGCACGACCGCGGTGAGCGCCCCGACCCAGGCCACCAGCGTGGCCGCCCAGCCCGTGGCCGCCAGCAGCGGCGCGACGCGGACCAGCAGCACCGCGCCGGCCGCGACCATCGTCGCGGAGTGCAGCAGCGCCGAGACCGGGCTCGGCCCGACCATCGCGCCCGAGAGCCACGCCGAGAACGGCAGCTGGGCCGACTTGCCGAGCGCCGCCACCACGAGGCCGGCCGCGATCAGGGACCGCCAGCCCTCCGGGGCGGCCGCGGTGGCGCCGAGCGCCAGCCCGGGCACCCCGGCGGCCAGCGCGGCCCCCGTGGCGACGTAGAGCCCGACGTCGCACACCCGCGTCGTCAGGAACGCCCGGGTCGCGGCGGGGCCCACGGCGCGGTCGCGGCGGTCGAAGGCGATGAGCACCCAGCTCGCGGCGCCCATCACCTCCCACGGCGCGAGCAGCGCGGGCAGGGTCGCGGCGGTGACCGTGGCGAGCATCGCCGCGAGGAAGATCAGCACCGAGCCGACGAAGCGGCCCTCGCGCAGTCGCGGTTCGCCGGCGGCCGCGAGCAGCACCAGGGCGCCGATCACCGCGACGGTCACGACGAGGACCGCGGCCAGGCCGTCCACCGCATAGCCGAAGGCGACGCCGCCGAGCAGCGGCACCACGAGCGTGGGCGCGACCGGCGCGCGGGCCACCAGGGACGCGAGCTCGACGGCGAGCACGGCGGTGACCACCGCGGTGACCAGTCCGCCGGCCACGACGGGGGCGCCCGCGGCACGGGGGAAAGCCGTGAGCAGCACGACGCCGGCGGTCACCGGCAGGGTGAGCAGGAGCGCGAGCAGGAGGGTCATGCGGATCCGCTCACCGGGCGAGCTCGGCGGCGTCGTCGGCGAGGTCCACCCGGCGGGCCCGGTAGAGCGCGAGCGCCACCGCGAACCCCGTCGCCATCTCCACGGCCATCACGGTCACCAGGACGACCACGAGTACCGACGCGTTGCCCGGACGGCCCTCCGCCCACCAGATTCCCCCGGTTGCGAGGACCAGGCCGTTCACGACGAGCTCGAGGCCCATCATGATCATCACGATCGACTGCTGGGAGAGCGCGCCGTGGACGCCGGTCGCGACGAGGGCGGCGGCGGCGACGAGCACCACGCGCAGGGTCACCTCGGTCATCGCCCGCCCCCTCGCGCGGGTCCGCGGCTCACCGAGAGCGCGACGGTCCCGACGATCGCCGCCAGGAGCGTCAGTCCCAGCACCGCCATCGTGAGCATCTGGGGGCCCATGAGGTCGGTGCCCCGCGCCGTCGTCGGAGCGGGTGCGCTCGTCGGCCACGGCACCAGCAGGGCTCCCGCCGCCAGGACCGCGAACACCCCGAGCGCGATCACCCGGGAGCCCCGGCGGTTGTGGACCATCGTCATCGGCTCGAGGCCCGCCGGGTTCATCATCAGCATGACCATGAAGACCACCATGATCATCATCTCGATGGTCATCATGAGCACGACGACGACGCCCAGGTACGTGAGGCCGAACGCCAGCAGCACCACCGCGACCGCCACGAACGAGGCGAGCAGCAGGAACGTCGCGCGCGCCATGGAGTCGGCGACGAACACGCCGATCCCGGCGACGACGGCGACGAGGCCGAGCGCGGCGACCAGCACCAGCAGCGTCACAGCAGCACCACCACCGTCACGACCAGCGCCTGCGCCACCGCGAGCGGGATGAGCACCGTCCAGGCGAGCGTCGCGAACCGTTCCATGCGCAGCACGGGCATCAGCCGGCGCAGCCCGAGCAGCAGGGCGAGGACGACGAGCAGCTTGATCCCGACCCACAGCCACGGCGGCCCGCCGAACGGGTCGGGCCCGGTGATGGGAGGCGGCGCGCCCCCGCCGAGGAACAGCGGCACCGCCATCGCGGCGGCCGCGACCAGCAGCATCCAGCGCCCGGCGCGCAGCAGCAGCCGGTCGAGCCCGGCGTGCTCGGCGGCCGCGCCGCCGGCGAGATCGCGGCCGAGGGGCGCCGCGAACGGGCCCCAGAACGCCATCGCCGCCGTGGAGACGAGATAGAGCAGGAACGCCACCGGCATCCACACGGCGTACCAGAGGCCGTGCTGGGCGTCCGCCACCGTCGCCGGGTCGAGCGAGCCCGCGGCGATCGCGGGCGTGGTGATCGCGAGCATGTGCGGCAGCTCGTAGGCCAGCCCCAGCGGCAGCACGCGGTAGCCCCCGACGAGCGCCGTCGCCGCGTTCGGTCCCCACCCCGCGGTCCACACCGCGAACCAGGCCAGGACCTCCATCGCGTTGAACCACACGAGCCCGACGTCGAGATCGACCGGGGCGCCCGTGCCCGGCAGACCGAGCGGCACGACGGCGAGGGCGAGGACGGCGGCGACGGGCAGCACCGTCAGGCCGATCCGGGCGAGCAGCGGGTCGTCGGCCGGGGTGCGGCGGCGCTGCTTCGTGAGCAGGCGGAGGGTCTCGACGGCCGGGGTGCCCGGTCTCCCGCCGGTGGTCACGGCCCCGGCCGCGGCGGCGAGACCGGCGACGACGACGAGGGCCGGGGCGAGCAGCAGCAGCGGGAGCAGGGTGGCGGGGTCAGCCATGGTGCTCGTGGTGGGCGGCAGCGGGCCGGTGGGCGTCGACGGGGCCGGCGCCCAGGCCGGTGTCGGGGTCCATCGCGGCAAGGGCGAGCCGGGCGGCGCCGAGCTCGAGCCCGACGAGGGCGGCGGCGGCACGGTGCGGCGCGGGCCGGACCGGCGGGGCGAGGCTGCCGCCCAGCCCGGCGGCGAGCGCCCGGACGCGGGCCTCGACGGTGGGCTCGGGGACCGGGACGTGGTCGGTGGCGGAGAGCGGGATGCCGCGCAGGGTCCAGGCGAGGGTGCGCGAGCGGGCGAGCCGGCGACCGAAGGCGGGCAGCTCCCCGGGGACGGGGACGCCGTCTCGCAGCGTCCGGGCGCGGGCGGCCGCCCGGTCGGCGCCGGCGAGGCCGAGGACGCGGACGAGGGCGTCGAGGCGCAGGTGGTCGGGGCCGCGGGGGGTGCGGCGCCGGGGGCCGGTGGGCTCGCGCGGTCCGGGGACGTCGAGGACCTCGGCGCGGGCGTCGGTGACGAGGTCGCCGGCGAGGGTGGCGTGCACGACGAGCCCGGCCGGCCAGTGGGGGAGGACCGGGCCGAGGGCGACGTGCAGGGCGTCGAGGGCGAGCCCGTCGCGGTCGGCGTCGGCGAGGTCGGCCATGGCCGGGGCGACATGTGAGGAGGACGCCGTTCTCACGTCAGGTGTCAGCGACGGTCCGTCGCTGGCAACGCTCGCATCGGCCCCGTCCCGCGCCAGCCACGCCACCGCCGCGTCCAGCGCCTCCGGGAGCTCTCCCACCGAGTCGACACTCACCAGCCCCCGCGGCGCCGGCACCGTCGCCCACACCGCGCGGACCACCCGCGCCATCCGCGGCCCGACCTCGCCCGCGACCCGCACCAGGTCCGCGTCGGCGGGCGAGTCGGCGGTCGGCCACCCGCGGCGCGCGAGCTCGATCTCGGCCGCGAGCCGCACCGCGAGCAGGTCGTCGCTCGTCGGGGCCGGGGCGATCGTAAGCACGTGCGGGCGGCGGGCGGTCAGGCGCAGGAGCGGGCGGGCGAGGCTCACGACCACCGGAACGCTCCCTCCCGCCACGCGTAGAGCACCCCGACGAGCAGCACGCCGAGGAACGCGAACATCTCCACCGCGGCCCCCGGTCCGCTGCGCGCGAGCACGAGCGTCCACGGGTACATGAAGATCATCTCCATGTCGAAGGCCAGGAAGACCAGCGCGATGGTGGACCACCGCACGTGGAACCGCGAGACCGCGTGCTCCACCGGGGGGAGGCCGCCCGCGTGCGGCGCCGCCCACAGCGGTCGCCCGACGACCCGCACCAGCCACGACAGCGCCACGACCAGCCCGACCCCGACCAGCGCGGCCCCGGCGACCACCGCGAGTCCCACCACCGCGCTCACGCCGCGCTCCGCGGGGCGAACCGGCGCAGGCGCAGGCTGTTGGCCACCACGAAGACGCTGGAGAACGCCATCGCCGCGCCCGCGATCATGGGGTTCAGCAGGCCGGCCGCCGCCAGCGGGAGGACGGCCACGTTGTAGGCGAAGGCCCAGAACAGGTTGCCCCGGATCGTCGCGAGGGTGCGGCGGGCGAGGCGCAGCGCGTCCGGGACGGCGCCGAGGTCGTCGCGGACCAGCGTCACGTCGCCCGCCTCGATCGCGGCGTCCGCGCCGGCGCCCATGGCCAGCCCGAGGTCGGCCTGGGCGAGCGCGGCGGCGTCGTTCACCCCGTCGCCGACCATCGCGACCACGTGTCCCTGCGCCTGCAGCGCGGCGATCGT
>JAVXWR010000645.1:0-10253 GCA_032230725.1 Actinomycetota bacterium | reverse complement strand
GGGCGACGATGCGCTGCCCGAGGTCGTCGTCGGCCTCGCCGACCACCGCCGCCTCGCTGATCCCGGCGAACGCGAGCAGCGCCGTCTCCACCTCGCCCGCTCCGATGCGGTAACCGCCGGACTTGATGAGGTCGACCGAGCGGCGCCCGACGATGCGGTGGTAGCCGGCGGCGTCGACGACGGCGGCGTCCCCGGTGCGGAACCAGCCGTCCGCGGTCCACGTCTCGGCCGTCGCCTCGGGGCGGTTCAGGTAGCCGTCGAACAGGGACGGTCCGCGCACCTGCAGCTCGCCGATCGACTCGCCGTCGGCCGGGACGTCCACGTCCGTCACGACGTTGCCTCCGGCTTCGACTCCGTCGTCCTCGACGACCGCGCGCAGCCGGCTCTCGACGCCGGCCACCGGCACCCCGACCCAGCCCGGCCGGCGCTCGCCGTCGGCCCGCACCGCCAGGGTGATCATCGTCTCGCTCATGCCGTAGCGCTCCACCGGCGCCTGTCCGGTGAGCTCGCGGACGCGCTCGAACACCGGTACGGGCAGCGGCGCGGACCCGGAGACGAGCAGCCGGGCGTCGGTCAGGGCGGCCGCCGAGGCCGGGTCGTCCGCAATCCGCGACCACACCGTCGGCACCCCGAACAGCAGCGAGCCGCCGTGCTCGGCGACCGCACGGGCGTAGTTCGCCGGAGTCGGCCGCACGGTGTGCACCAGCCGCGATCCGGCTCGCAGCGCCCCGAACACCCCGAGCACCAGCCCGTGCACGTGGAAGATCGGCAGGCCGTGGACGAGGGTGTCGGCCGCGGTCCAGTCCCAGGCCTCGGCGAGCCCGTCGAGGCCCGCGGCCATCGCGTCCGCGGAGAGCAGCACGCCCTTGGGCGAGCCGGTGGTGCCCGAGGTGTAGAGGATGAGCGCGGGCCCGTCGCCGACGGCCTCGCGGACCTCGTGCCCGGCGCGCCGCGAGAGATCCACCCGCCGGCCGGACAGCGTCACGTCGCGAGGCTTGTCCCCGAACCAGGTCGTCGCGCCCGAGTCGGTGAGCACGTGCCCGCGCTCGGCCGGCCCGCTGTCGGGCGGGACCGGCACGACGGGTGCCCCCGCGAGCAGCGCCCCGACGATCGCGACGACGGTCTCCGCGCTCGCGGTGGCCGCGACCGCCACGGGCGAGGCGGGGTCGGACCGCTCGGCGATCTCGTCGGCGACGACCGACGCCGCGCCGAGGAGCTCCGGACCGGAGAACGCGGTGTCCCCGATCCGGACGGCCTCCGGGTCGTCGAGGCCGCCGTCGAGCAGCGCACGCAGCAGGGGCACCGTCGCACCTCTTCGCCGATGGGTGTGGCGTCGGGGAGGAGCGCGACGCCGGGGAGCGCTGCCATTCTTCCCCGGCGGCGCCGTCGGGCGCTCGCCCGGCTTCCGGCGGGCGCCACGTGGGAGGATCCCGTGGATGAGCCAGGGGGCCTCTGCTTCGTCGCGGCCGCGACCGTCGCTGCTCTACTCGGTCAAGCAGGTCGAGCTCGTCGTGCGCGCCCACCTCGACGACCTGCTCCGCGACTCCGGGGTCACCGCGCTGCAGTACACCGCGCTGACCGTGCTGGCCCGCCGCGACGGGCTCACCTCCGCCGAGCTCGCCCGCAACTCCTTCGTCACCCCGCAGGCGATGGCCGACCTCGTCACGGCGCTCGAGCGCGGCGGCTTCATCCTGCGCCGCCGCAATCCTGACAACCGGCGTCAGCTGCTGATCAGCCTCACGCCCGAGGCGCACGCGCTGCTCGACCGGTTCGAGGGCCCCGTCACCGGCCTCGAGACGCGGATGACCGAGGGATTCGACCCCACCGAGCGGGAGCGGTTCCGCGACTACCTGAACCGGGCGCGGTGGTCGCTGGAGGTGGCTGCGCCCCGGGAGTAGGTGTGGTGGCGGCAGCCACCGCACTCACCCGGGCGGAGCCCACCGACGGAGTGCACTCTTGTCGAGCTTCCCGGTGGGATTGCGCGGCAGCGCGTCGACGATCTCCACGCCGCGGGGGAGCTTGAACCGGGCGAGCCGGCCGTCGAGGTGGGCGAGCAGGTCGGCAGGGGTCGCGGTGGCCCCGGGGGCGAGCACCACCCAGGCCTGCCCGGTCTCGCCCCAGCGCTCGTCGGGGACCCCGACCACGCCGGCGTCGACGACCTCCGGGTGGCTGGTGAGCACGCCCTCGACCTCGGCGGGCGAGACGTTCTCGCCGCCGGAGATGTAGAGGTCCTTGACGCGGTCGACGATGCGGTGGAACCCGTCCCCGTCGACGGTCGCGACGTCGCCCGACCGGAACCACCCGTCGTCGTCGAACGCCTCGGTGCTCTCCTGCGGCCGCCGCCAGTAGCCGTCGACGACGTTCGGTCCGCGCACCAGCACCTCCCCGGCGTCGCCGAGCCGGACGTCGGAGAAGAAGTGGGGACGGCCGGCGGTGCCGGTCTTCTCCCGGGCGTGCTCCCGGTCGAGCAGCAGGACCCCGGGCGCGGCCTCGGTCATCCCGTAGCCCTGCAGGAAGGTCAGGCCCCGCTGCGCGTAGCGCTCGAGCAGCGCGGGCGGGACCGGCGCGCCGCCGCAGAGCAGGTAGCGCACGCTGGACAGGTCGGTGTCCTCGAAGCGCGGCGCGCGGGCCAGCGCCGCGAACATCGTCGGGACCCCGAACATGATCGTCACGCCCTCGGCAGGCACGAGGGCGAGCGTGCGGTCGGCGTCGAACGACCCCTCCAGCACCAGCGTGCCGCCCTTGAGCAGCACCGGCAGGCACGTCATCCCCAGGGCCGCCGCGTGGAAGAGCGGCGCGGAGAGCAGGCAGACCTCGTCGCGCGCCAGGTCGACGTCGACGAGGACGTTGAGGGCGTTCCAGGTGAGGTTCGCGTGCGAGAGCCGCGCGGCCTTGGGCCGCCCGGTCGTGCCCGAGGTGTAGAGCAGGATCGCGGTGTCGTCGGGGTCGACGTCGACGGGTTCCCGACGGTGCCCGGTGCCGGTGATCAGCTCGTCGTAGGAGCCGCCGAGCTCCAGTGTCAGGAAAGTCCCCCTATCGGCGTCCTCTCCGACATCGACCCCCGCGGCGTGCACGAGGACCCGGGCCTCGGTGTCGGCCAGCGCGAACGCGTGCTCCTGCGCGGCGAGCCGGGCGTTGAGCGGGACGAACACCGCGCCGAGGGACGTCGTCGCGAACAGCGTCTCGACGAAGGCCGGGTGGTTCGGCCCCAGGTACGCGACGCGGTCCCCGCGCTCCACGCCGAGGCCCGCCAGCCCCGCCGCCAGCGCGCGGACGCGGTCGTCGAGAGCCGCATAGGTCAGCCGACGAGGACCGTGGACGAGGGCGGTCCGCTCCGGGGTGGCGCGCGCCCGACGGGCGGTCCAGGAGCCCAGGCCGGGCGGCGGGGTCACGACGGGGTCCGGTCGGGTCGCGCGGCTCAGCTGCGCTCGTAGGCGCCGAGGCCGGGCCGGTAGGTCTTCTCGTCCAGGAACTGGGTGAGCCCCTGCTGCTTGCCCTGCTCCGGGTCGTGCCCGGTGGCGGCGTCCAGCTTGGCGTAGAGGTAGTCCTCGGCGGTGTCCCACGACATCTGACGGACCTTCTTCACCCCGACCTTCGCGGCACGCAGCACATGGGCGTTCATACCAGCCAGCCTGCCCGCCACCTCGACGGTGCGCGCGCGGAGACGCTCGCCCGGCACGGCCTCGTTCACCAGGCGCATCGCCGACGCCTGGCGGCCGTCGAAGCGCTCGCCGGTCATGACGTACCACTGGGCGTCCCGTGCGGAGATCGTCTCGGCGAGCGCCCTGCTCACCAGACCGCCCGGCGGGATGCCCCAGTTGACCTCGGAGAGGCCGAACGAGGCGTCCTCGGCCGCGATCGCGAGGTCGCAGCACACCAGTGGGGTGAACGCCCCGCCGAAGCACCAGCCGTTGACCATCGCGATCGTCGGCTTCGGGAAGTGGAGGAGCCGGCGCCACTGCCACTCGGCGGAGTCCCGGCGGGCGCGGACCTCGACGTGCGGGGGTGCAGCCTCGACCTCGCGGAAGTACTCCTGCAGGTCCATGCCCGCCGACCAGGCCTCACCGCGGCCGGTCAGGACGATCACCCGGACGTCCTCGGCGGCCTCGAGCCAGTCTAGCGCGGCGATCATCTCGGTGTTGAGCGTCGGGTTCATCGCGTTGCGCTTGGCCGGCCGGTCGAAGAAGAGCCAGCCGATGCCCGCCTCTGCGTCGTCCCCGCCCACCCCCCCGAGCTCGATGCTCACGGTCTCGAAGACAGGGGGATGGGACATCGGCGGGCTCCCGGGAGGTCGTGGTCTCGCCGAAGAGACTATCAAGGTTCCTGACAGTTGACGCTACGAGTCCGGGCGCGCGGACCACTCGTCGTCGGCTCATCACGGGCCCTGCACGCAGGTCGACGGCCCGGCCGACCTGCGTGCGGTGCCCTTCGGCCACGCCGTCAGGCCCGCGCCCCGACGACCGGGTGCGCGTCCGCGTCCGCGTCCCGGTCCCGGTCCCGGTCCGGGACGTCGTGCGCCCGCGCCGCCACGCGCGTCCGGTGCGCGTCCGCGACGACCGCGAGGGTCACGCCGCCGAGGATCGCCACCTCGCCCGCGACCGCGAGCGGGCCGGGCAGCCCGCCCTCGGCGATCGCGGCGAACACGAACCCCCACGCGGTCTCCAGTGCCATGAGCTGGCTGACCAGCACCGGCGAGAGGTGGCCGGCCGCGCTGTGCCACAGCCGCACCGCGAGCCACGAGGACACCAGGCCGAGGAAGAGCACCACGGCGAGCGCCCGCAGCGGCTGCGCCGGCACCCCCTCGATCAGCACCAGCGCGACGGCGGCCGGCAGGGCCAGCACGCCCGCGGCGAGACCCTGGGCGCCGGCGAGCACCGGGGCGAGGTCGGGCCGGTCGTGGAGGAGCTTGTGGGAGTCCAGCCCGTACCAGGACCACGACGCCAGGGCGACGACGGCGAGCCCGAGCCCGACCAACGCCGAGAGCGACCAGTCCTGACCCGGCCCGATGTGCAGCAGCACCTGCCCCGCACCGACCAGGGCCAGCGCCGGGACGAGGCCTGCGATCCGCCCGGTGCCCCGCGCCGAGATCAGGGCCATGACGACCGGCACGAGCCCGATGGTCGCGACGGCGACGGTCGGGCCGGCGAGCCGCACCGACACCGCGACGAGGGCGTAATAGAGAACCGACCCGGTCAGCGCGTGCGCGATGACGCGGCCCCACGGGACGTCCGCCCGCAGCACCCGTCGCACCTGGGGCAACGAGACCGCCCCGAACGCCACGAACCGTCCCGTCGCCAGCAGCAGCGCCGGGGCCAACGGCGCCAGCCCCGGCGCCACGAACACCGCTCCCCACGCCGCTCCGGCGATCACCATCGCCAGCAGGGCCACCTTCCTCGTCATGCCTCCAGCGTGCTCCCGGCGACGTGGGCGATGCCGGGCGATCTCGGACGCCCAGTCCCCTCATGGTGCATGATCCACCCATGACGAGTCCGACGGCTGAACGGTCCACCCAGCTCGACCGGATCGACCGGGCGATCCTCGCGCACCTCGTGGACCACGGGCGCTCCAGCCTGGCCGACCTCGCCGAGGCGGTGTCGATCTCGGCGTCGTCGGCCCAGCGGCGGCTGCGGCGCCTCGAGACCGACGGCGTGATCCGCGGGTACCGGGCCGTGCTCGACCCCGACGCGATCGGGCGCTCCCTCGTCGTCCACCTGTCGGTCGTGCTCGTGGATCACACCGCGGACACGGTCGCGCGCTTCGAGCGCTGGATCGTCGACCTCGACGGGCTGGTGAGCTGCCACCACGTCACCGGCGACGTGGACTACCTGCTGCGCGTCGACGTCGCCGACGTGCACGCCCTCGACGTGCTGCTGCGCCGCACCCTCGCCCAGGTCCCGGGCGTCGCGCGGTTCACGACGATGGTCGCGACGTCGGCCCTGGTGGACCGCGTAGCCAGCATGTGAACGGATGTCGTCGTGGGGACGACGACATCCGTTCACGTGGCCCGGAGGGCCAGTCCCCGGTAGTTCTCGGCGATCGTGCGCCGCTCGCTCTCCGAGGACTCGATGAGCCGCAGGTGCGAGAGGGCGAGCTGCTCGTCGAACGGATCGCCGTCGGGGTCGACGTGCAGCATCGTCGTCATCGTCCAGGAGAAGTGCGACGCCCTCCACACCCGCCGGAGCGCGGTCTCGGAGTAGGCGTCCAGCAGCGTCTCGTCCTTGGACGAGAACCACTCCCCCAGCGCCTCGTCCAGCACGCGGACGTCGGCGACGGCGAGGTTCAGGCCCTTCGCACCCGTGGGCGGCACGATGTGCGCGGCGTCCCCGGCGACGAAGAGCCGGCCGTGGCGCATCGGCTCGCCGACGAAACTCCGCATCGCGGTCACCGACTTGTCGGTGACCGGCCCGCGGGCGAGCGTGAACGAGCCGTCGTCGAGCGCGAAGCGGGCCTCGAGCTCGTCCCAGATGGCCTCGTCGGACCACGACGCGGCGTCGGTGCCGTTGGGGACCTGGATGTAGGCGCGCGTCACGGTCGGCGAGCGCATCGAGGCCAGCGCGAACCCGCCGGCCCCGCGCGCGTAGATCAGCTCGTGGGACGACGGTGCGACGTCGGCGAGGATCCCCAGCCACGAGTACGGGTAGACGCGCTCGTAGGTGCGGGCGCCCGACGTCGGGATCGCCGCGCGGGCGACGCCGTGGAAGCCATCGGTCCCGACGACGACGTCGGCACGCAGCTCGTGCTCGGCACCCCCGTGCCGGTAGCGGACCCGGGGCGCGTCGGTGTCGACGTCAAAGACCGCGACCACCTCGGCCTCGAAGTGCAGCGGCTCGCCCTGCTCGAGGCGCAGCGCGATGAGGTCCTTGGTGATCTCGGTCTGCGCCCAGATCATGACGTTGCGGCCGGTCAGCTCGGCCATGTCGACGCGGACCCCGCGCCCGCCGAAGCGCAGCTCGAACCCGTCGTGGGGTAGCCCGAGGCGGTCCATGCGCTCGGCCGCGCCCACCTCGCGCAGGACGTCGACGGTGCCGTGCTCGAGGATGCCCGCGCGCTGGCGGGACTCGACGCGATCGCGCGGGCGGGACTCGAGCACCACGGAGTCGATCCCCCGGGCACGCAGCAGGTGCGAGAGCAGCAGGCCCGCCGGGCCGCCGCCGACGACGGCGACCTGGGTGCGGTCGGTGCTCACGCTCCGGTCCCGTCGCCGTCGGGCTGCGCGACGCCGGTGATGAGGTCCAGGAACACGGTCTCCCCCGGTCCCTGCAGCCGGACGTCGAAGCGGTACCCCGGCCCGGTGACCGACCCGTCGGGCACCGCCATCAGCGTCGCGCGGCGACCCTCGTCCAGCGACGCGAGCAGCGGGTCCGCGGCGTTGGCCTCGGCGTTGTTCGGGAAGTAGACGCGGGTGAACAGGTGGTGGAGCAGCCCGCGGGCGAACACCGTCACCGCGATGTGCGGCGCCTGCGTCGCGCCGGTGGGCGCGGCCGGGCGCAGGGTGCGGACGGCGTAGTCGCCGGCGCGGTCGGTCGGGACGCGGGCGAACCCGGTGAAGCTGCGGCCGTCGCGGTGGAACGACCCGGGACGCGACGGCAGGCGTCCGTCGGGACCGGTCTGCCAGAACTCGAGCAGGGCGTCGGGAACCGGCGCGCCGGCGCCGTCGCGGACGGTGCCGTGCACGCTGATCGCACCCGACGTGCCGGAGGGCACGACGTCGGCGCCCCCGGAGAACGGCAGCCCGAACGCGAAGAAGGGCCCGACGGTCTGCGACGGCGTGGGGTCGGCCGCGGGTATGGCGCCCATCAGTCGTCCTCCGGGTCCTCGGGGGTGGCGCCGGGACCGTCGAGGACGATGTCCCACTGGTAGCCCAGGGCCCACTCCGCCACCGTCGTGTCGTGGTCGTAGCGGGCGATCATCCGCTGCTGCGCCAACTCGTCGGTGACCGAGGAGAAGATCGGGTCGAGACCGAACAGCGGGTCCCCCGGGAAGTACATCTGCGTGACCATGCGCTGGGTGAACGCCGTCCCGAACACCGAGAAGTGGATGTGCGCGGGGCGCCAGGCGTTGGTGTGGTTGCGCCACGGGTACGCGCCGGGCTTGATCGTCACGAAGCGGTAGCGGCCCTCGTCGTCGGTCAGGCAGCGCCCGCCGCCGGTGAAGTTCGGGTCCAGCGGCGCCGGGTGCTGGTCGCCCTCGTGGCGGTAGCGCCCGGACGCGTTGGCCTGCCAGACCTCGACGAGCTGGTTGCGTACCGGGCGTCCGGACCTGTCGCACACCCGCCCGGTCACGACGATCCGCTCCCCGAGCGGCTCCCCCACGTGCCGGCGGGTGAGGTCGTGGTCGAGCGCCCCGACGTCGGCGGCGCCGAACACGGGCGCGAACCGCTCGACGAGGCTCGGCGGGGCGACCACGAGCGGCTGGGACGGGGAGCGCAGCGCCGTCGAACGGTACGGCCCGTAGGCCCGGTCGGGATGACCGCCGCGGAGGGGCGGGAGCCCGGCCGCGGCCCGGATCTCCTCGACGATGCGGTCCTGCTCGGTGGGCTCGCGTGCGGGTGCCCCCGCGGGCGGGCCGGCGGATGACGGGCTCACGCCGCTCAGAGTGGCGGGGATCCCGCGCGTGCGAGAGGCTGGCTTCCGTTCACCGGAAGCAAAGGAGCGCCGGGCGTGTCGTCGACGACGGATGCGGAGCCGGGCCCCGACGCCCGTGCCGCACGATCGCGCGCCCGTACCCGCCGTGGGCTCCCCGAGGGGAGCGGGCTGAGCTCCTCGGAGGGACGGCGCGCCCCGAGCGTGACGGGTCGGGTCTTCTCGATCCTCGAGTCCTTCGACGGCGACCACCGCGCGCTCACCCTGACCGAGATCGCCCGAGCCGCCGGCCTGGCGGTGTCCACCGCGCACCGTCTGGTCGGGGAGCTCACCGCGTGGGGCGCGCTCGAGCGCGGCGCCGACGGCGCCTACCGCGTGGGCCTGCGGTTGTGGGAGGTCGGATCGCTGGCGCCGCGCAGCGTCGGGCTGCGGGAGCGGGCGATGCCGATCCTCGAGGACCTCTACGAGGCCGTACGCCAGAACGTGCAGCTCGCGGTGCGCGACGGGCACGAGATCGTCTACGTCGAGCGGCTCGCCCACCCGGAGGCGGTGCGGGTCTTCTCCCGGGTCGGCGGGCGGTGGCCACTGCACCCGACCGCCGTCGGGCAGGTGCTGCTCGCCCACGCACCACCGGTGGTGCAGGAGTCGGTGCTCGCCGAGCGGCTCCCCGCCTTCACCCCGAAGACCGTCACCGACCCCGCCGTCCTGCGCCGGGTGCTCGCCGCGGTGCGACGCGACGGGGTGGCGGTGTGCGACGGGATGATCGACCTCGCCGCCCTGTCGGTCGCCGCCCCGGTCCGCGGGGAGGACGACACGGTCGTCGCCGCGCTGTCGGTGGTCGTGCCCTCGCCCAGCGAGGGCGGCGGGATCGAGCCGCGCACGCTCGTCCCCGCGGTGCGCGCGGCCGCCCGCGGGATCTCCCGCGCCCTGGGCGCCCCGACGGCGACACGTTCCGACGCCGTCGCCCGGCCCGGACGTCCGCGGCCCGCCTGAGCCCGCCGACGCGTCCCCGGGCGCCGGCGAGGGGCACACGTGGCAGGTCAGGGCGCCCCCGCAGATGCGTGTCGTGCCCCTCGCGGGCCACAACGCTCACTCCAGGTCGGCGCGCTCGGCCTCGGCCTGGTCGAGGGCCCGGCGCGCCTCGTCCGCGGCGGTGTCGGCCTCCTCGTGCGCGGTGCGCGCGGCGTCGCGCTGCTCGCGGGCCTGCTCCTCGTCGGCCTCGGCACGCTCCAGACGCTCGCGCAGGGCGGTGACGGCGTCGGCGGCCTCGGCGTGGTCGGACTCGGACTGCTCGGCCCGCGTCCGTGCGCGCTCGGCCGCGCGGTCGGCGTCGTCGCGCTCCTCGCGCGCCCGCTCCACGGCCCGCTCGGCCGCCTCGCGGGCGCGTGTCCGCTCCTCCTCGGCGGCGCGCTCGTCCGCGGCCGCGCGCTCGTCGTCGCCGGACCCGGGCTCCTCCGACGGAGCCGGCTCCCGTCGCGGCGGCGGCCGGTGGGCCGTCCCCGAACCCCGCGGCGGCGGGGGCCGCCGCACCGACCGGGACGGCTCCACCCCGCCGGAGAACCCGACGCCGGGCTCGAGCGCCGTCGTCAGCCGGCCGGCCGCGAACGCGCGCGCGGCCCCGTCGTCGGCGAGCGCGGCGGCGATCGTGTTCTCGAGGTCGCGCGCCACCGA